>CAYWBF010000212.1:0-5241 GCA_964456085.1 uncultured Eubacteriales bacterium | reverse complement strand
ACCTTTGAACAGCTTTTCTATTCTCAACCTGCCCAGGATTTTATAAAAAAATCAATAGAAAAGCCCCCTCAATGCATTGCCTGCTCATGGCACAGCTTATGCAGAGGGGGCTGTCAAAGACATAAGGACAGCAGCCTTGAAAATATTTTTTGTTCCAGCTATAAAGGGTTTTATGAATATGCAATTCCTAGACTTAATAATTTGCTTTTTAAGGGTTAAGCTAGGGGGTTTGGGGGAGTGCAGCTCCCCTAGACTTTATACTTCCAGTTGGCGGCAGTTTATTCTTGCATATAAAAGGCAGATACCTCAAACTTTGTACCGCCGTCATAGACAGCCTCTATGCTGTCTATAGTCACAGCTTTAAGTCGGGGGTTTTCCATAAGCTCCTTTGTAAATTCCTGTAGGCCGTCAATAAGCTTTGTGATTCCTTTGAGTGACACCTTCTTTTCTTCATTATAATTAATTTCCACAACCAGCGGCTCTACCCCTACTGCCTTTGAATTTAGCAAAGGCAAAATGTCGTCCTTATTTATTGTGACACTGGCTGCATCGCTGGTAAGCCTTTCTAGCTGTTCATTTTTTTCCTTAAGTCTGGCGTTTAATTGATTTAGCTGCTCCCGTTCACCTGCTGATTCGTCGGCACCCATTTCGCTCATTAAGGCGTTGATTTCTTCAAGCTCCTTAGCCTTGCTGCTAAAGGTTGTTTTAATATAAGCTACTAAAAGAAAAGCGCACAAAAAAATAATAGCCGTAGCGGCTATTATTTTTTTTGTTCTATTTAAAGAGCTTAAAGTATACTTGCTTATAGGCAATAAATTTATATTTTTATACATATACCCCTACCTATAACGCTTTCATAAATAATTGTAATTACTCTATTGACCATTTTTTAGGCGAATGTAAAGCTCAACATATTGTTCAGCTGATCTTTTCCAAGAAAAGTCGCAGTTCATGGCGTTTTCAACCAGCTTGTTCCACTGTTCACCGCCGTTGTAGTATATATTAAGAGCATTATTAACAGCCCACATCATGCCGCTTGCCAAATAATCCTTGAATACAAAGCCGTTGCCTGTGCCTTCCTCGGGATTAAAATGAGTAACCGTGTCCGCAAGTCCACCTGTTTCACGCACAATAGGGATAGAGCCGTAGCGCATGGCAAAAAGCTGACCAAGCCCGCATGGCTCAAAAAGAGACGGCATTAAGAACATATCAGAGGAGGAATAAATCTTTCTAGCAAGATCCTCGCTAAAGGTAATGTTTGCGCTAACCTTATCAGGGGCACGCTCAGCCATGGACTTAAACATATACTCATACCGTCCGTCACCGGTGCCCAGCACAACTATTTGTATATCCTTTGCCATAAGCTCTTCCATTGCTACGGCAATCAAGTCAAAGCCCTTTTGGTCAACAAGTCTGGAAATTATGCCAATCATAGGAACATCTCTTTGAGCCAATCCCAACATGTTTTGAAGTGCCAGCTTGTTTTCCTTCCTTGCGTTAATGGACTGTGCGTCAAAGTTTTTAAATAAATGCTTATCGGTTTTAGGATTATATTCGTCTACGTCAATACCGTTTAAAATACCAAATAGTCTGTGGCTTTTTGCGGAAAGCACGCCGTTCATACCGTAGCCGTATTCGTAGGTTTGAATTTCTCTGGAATAGCTTTCGCTAACGGTGCTAACTGCGTCAGCATAGTTTATGCCTGCCTTCAAAAAGTTAACCATTCCGTAATGCTCTGTTTTGTCTGTAGTAAAGTATCCGTTGTTTAGGTCGATATTACCCAAAATCTCCTTGCCAAATACACCTTGGTATTGAAGGTTATGGATAGTAAGAAGGGTTTTAATGTTTTTATAGAAAAGGAAGCCCCCATAGTAATCTTTTAAGTAAATACCAGCTACACCTGTTTGCCAATCATTAAAATGAATTACATCGGCTTGAAAATCAACCGCTCCAAGCAGCTCTACACATGCCTTGGAGAAAAAGGCAAACCGCTCAAAATCGTCGCCGTAGCCATAGTACCCGTCTCTACCGAAATAATAGTCGTTTTCAATAAAATAGGTAGGCACAGGATTGTCTAATTTGTAAATAGAAGCGCTTTGATTGCGCCAGCCTAGTGTTACAACGAAGGAATTCACGTACTCGGCATCCTTTAAGTAGTCCTGCTTTATGCTTTTATATTTTGGAAGGCATACCCTTACGTCAACTCCGTGTTTTTTAAGCTGCCCCGGTAAGGAACCGATAACGTCCCCAAGTCCGCCGCTTTTCGCATAGGGCGACACCTCCGAGGATACTATCAAAACCTTTAATTCGCTTACTGACACTTAAAACCCCTCCAGCCTTTTATTAATAATAATACATTTTTCGTATGAATTAGTCAAGGGAATCAGTATACAATTTATTCTGAGGAATAATTATTGTTACGGCAAACTCCTTTTCGTTATGCTTTATTTCGATTTCGCCGTCATACTTCTCTACAATATCCTTAACGTTAGAAATTCCGTAGCCATGCTGTATAGTGTCAGTCTTGTCTGTTATATGTTTGCCGTTCTCAACTCTTGTATGGCTTTCCTTTGAATTTATGACGGTATACATAAAGTAGTTGTTTTTGCACAAAGCCTTTACCGATATATAACGCTTGCTTGTATCTGTTATTTTCTCACATGCTTCTATGGCGTTGTCCAGCGTGTTTGAAAATAAGGAGCATATATCCATATCCGCTATTTTATTCAAATTTTTTATTTCTATGTGTAAGGAGCAGTCTATGCTCATTTCTTGGATTTTGAATAGCTTCTGATTAAGAACAAGATTGATAATAGGATTATTAGAATAGTTTTTCATAGTAGAGCTGTTTAGGGAGGTAAAAATGTTTCCTATGTAGGCTTCGGCTTGCTGGTAGAGCCTTTCCTTGATTAGACCGTCTATGGCATGCATGTGGTTATTTATATCATGCTTAATTTTTCGTATAGCTGCCTGCTCGCCTTCTAAAAATTCGTAGTAGGTTTTCTGCAGCTGCAGCACCTTTAGCTCAGATTCGTTTTTTGCGTTTTCGATTATTGTGAAAATTAAAAACAATATTCCGATATGGGTGACTATGGTGAGGGAAGAAGCAAGCACAGCAATTGTTTTATTGTTCATGCTTGTTACCATAGCAATGATTATTGTAAAGGTAGCGGAGCATATAACATCAAGAAGTATATAAACCTTATTGTTAGGCAGGTCAAATACCCCCGTAAGCCTGTTTTTAAAAATGAGATATATTACCAACCAGAAAACGATTGTGCAAATCAATTGTCGTAGGCCTAGAAATCTCAAACTGTTGGTAATAATGATTTGGCTGGCTACGACTAATGGATAGAACACAATTACAGCAGATACCTTATGAAGCACAGAGCCTTTAAAGCCAATAAGCATAATAATGAAAAAAACAATTAAGGCAATAAGCACGTTATCCACATCAACTAGAAACATCGAAGTGTTTGCTATCATGCCTAGAACAATAAAAGTAATTATCTTTACAGGGCGCATCTCACGAGGCTTAGCCAATAGGCAGATGAGCCTAAAAATTACATACCCTGTAAAGGAAGATGGTATCATAAAAATTAATACCATTAAAAAATATGATGGGGTCATAAGATTCTCCTGTAGTAATTAAATCTGAAAGGCTATTTATTGTTAGTTAAGCATTGTCTTTGCAAATGAAATCATGGTTTCTTTCATTCTCTGCCTGCTTATTGGCAAGCGACCTGACTGCAAAATCAATTCAAAGCCTTCTATACCGCAGGCATAGGATAAATTTACAAGATATCTTTTATGAATACGCATAAATCCAGAGGGCGTCAAATTCTCTATATCATCAAGCTTCCCATAAAACTCGTAGCTGCTATCCTTGGCAAAAAGATGTACCTTTCGTTTGTCGCTCATAAAATACTCAATATTTACCCAAGGAATTTTAAAGGTGCCTATATTATTTTCTAAGAGAAAGTAGTTTACTTCCCTTATCTCCAAATTTTTTAAAGCCATGTCCAGCACATGGCTTAATTTTTCGCTGCTAAAGGGCTTTACTATATAGTTTAGGGCATTTACCTCATATCCATCAAATACATAATCGGTATAGCCTGTAACAAAAACAATTTGAAGGATATTGTTTACATTGCGAATGGCTCTGGCAGTATCTATACCGTTTAATTCTTTCATCTCTACATCTAAAAATATAATGTCATACGAGCACACATCGCTAGACAGCAAAGCTTCACCGCTGAAAAATTCTGATATGGTTGAGTGAATGTTTTTTTGGCTTAACAACCTTTCCACAGCTTTCCTTAATAAAAATATTTGTTTTACCTCATCATCACATATTGCAATACGTACTATTTTGTCCACCCCATTTTAGAAATTTGTTTGATGACCGTAATGCTACCACATAAAACACAGTTGAACAATATTCAAATCATTGATTAATTTGCACAATACAAACAAAAGATTACAAAATTATAGCAGAATATTACATTTTAAAAATCTCTTGGTTGCCGGAGCCGACACCCAATGATACTTTAGTAAGAAAATATGTAAGGAGATAGATTATGCTAGAGGTTAGAAATCTGTACAAATCATATACTGTTGGAAAAGAAACATATCCGGTGCTTAGAGATGTTAGCTTTATAATTAACCAAGGGGAATTTGTTGCGGTAATGGGGCCTTCGGGCAGCGGCAAGACCACTTTGCTTAATTGTATATCATGTTTTATTCCTTACGACAGCGGTGCTATACTGCTGGACAGAAAAAAGCTTGCAGATTTAAGAGAGCATGAGATGGCTAGAATACGCAACAGAAAATTAGGCTTTGTGTTTCAGGACTTTATGCTGCTGGACGGGCTTACCGTATTTGAAAATGTGTGTATTCCTAAGGTAATCAATAATGAGCCTTATGCTCCCATGGAAAAAAAGGCAAAGGCTTTGCTCACTATGTTTGGTATGAACGATATTGGACATAAGTACCCCGTAGAAATATCCGGCGGTCAAAAGCAAAGAACAGCAGTAGCCAGAGCTTTGATGAATGATCCGCTATTAATTTTAGCCGATGAGCCTACAGGAAATCTGGACAGCCGCTCTAGCGAGGCTGTTATTGAGGCGTTTTTGCAAGCACAAAGCAACCTAAACGCTACAACCTTTATGGTAACCCATGATAGCTTCTCTGCCAGCTATTGCGACCGTGTTATAGTGATGAAGGACGGAAGTATTTTTA
>CAYWBF010000211.1:0-5276 GCA_964456085.1 uncultured Eubacteriales bacterium | reverse complement strand
AAAGATATTTCTCTTGATGATTGTATTGATTTTTGGTTTGATAACTTGAAATCATCAATTAAGCCCACATTCGGCAGGCAAAAGTAATTAATTATGATTTTTGAATTTTAAGAAAAATATAGTTGTTCTACATTTTAAAACTAACTATTATATTTTATGCATATTTACATGTGGTATGTAAATATGCATAAAATAGTTTTTGATTTATGAGCAAAATTAAGTATATTTATTTACGAGCCGAGTGTGGGTTTATAGTATATTAACAAACTCAAGGAGGGTAAAAATGATTCTCTGCATTGCTTTTGCTCCATGCAAGGTCTAATAGGACAGCTCGCATGGAGATAGTATATGTCCTAGGACTTTGCAGCTTATTTTATTAAACAAAAATAAAGGGAGCAAAGTCATAATGAATTCAATTAAAACAGGTTTTCATGACCTAAAATATTTTATCATTTTATGGTTGTCGCAATCATTTTCTGCACTTGGCAGTGCGATGACTAATTTTGCATTGGTTATCTGGTCATATCAGCAGTATGGTTCAGCTTTACAAACAGCAATGATAGCAATATACTCATATGCACCTTATGTTGTGATGAGCATATTTGCAGGGGCATTGAGCGATAGATGGAATAAAAAAACTACTATGCTGGTCTGTGATAGCTTTGCAGCGGTGTGTACTATTCTTGTGCTTTTTTTACTGCACACAGGAAAATTAGAAATATGGCACATATACTGCTTGAATGCATTAAACGGGTTGATGAATACTATTCAACAACCATCATCTGATGTAACAATCAGCTTATTAGCCCCTAAAAGGTATTATCAAAAGGTCAGCGCCATGAGGTCGCTTTCAAGCTCTCTTACCGGTGTGCTTACCCCTGTAATTGCAACAGCTTTATTATCCTTTTTTGGAATGACTGTTGTAATTGTTTTTGATTTATTTACTTTTGTAATAGCTTTTTTATCTTTGCTGCTGTTTATTAAAATACCTGAAATCAAGCAAGAAAGTGAAGAAAAGGAAAAACTGATACAATCAGCAAAGGCAGGGCTAAGTTACTTAAAGGCAAACACTGGTATTTTAGATTTAATTTTGTTCTTAGCTGCAATAAATCTTGTTGCTTCAATGTATAACGCTGCATTGCCTGCGCTGATTTTGCCAAAGCAGAATGGTGGAGAGGTTGCTCTGGGAATGGTTAACGCAGTAGTTGGAGTAGCCACCTTAATAGGCAGCGTATTGGTTTCTATAATGCCAACACCTAAGAGTAGAGTAAAGGTTATTTGTAATGCCCTTCTATTCTCTATGAGCACAGAAAACTTTTTCCTAGCTTTCGGAAGGACGCTACCCTTATGGTGCCTTGGAGCTGCTCTTGGCTGGCTTCTTGTGCCCGTAATGGGAGCGAATATGGATGTTTTATTTAGAAATTATATTCCTGTTGAAATGCAAGGCAGGGTTTATTCTGCAAGAAACACCCTGCAATTTTTCACCATTCCCATAGGATATTTTTTAGGTGGTTTTTTGGTGGATAATGTGTTTGAGCCATTTATGCAGTCACAAAATACTACCATGTTAAATATCCTCTTTGGTACAGGCAAAGGGTCGGGGGCTGCGTTTTTATTTGCAGTTCTTGCTGTTGCAGGAATTGTTGTTTGCTTGGTTTTCAGAAGGAGCAAGCATATTTGGGAATTAGAGGAGTAGATAGACGAGCTATTTGATTATATTCTATATATAGTGGGGGCGGGGGTAGTGTGCAAAGCGCACTACCCCCGCCCCCATTTGCAAGACATTTTTATAAAGTCAAGAATTATTTAGTTTGCCCATTACAGCACCCAAAGTTTGGGATAAACATTTTTCGCTAAAAATAGCCGCCAAGATTTTACAAGGCGGCTGTACTACAATCCCGAAGTTATAAAAAAGCCGTCACTTAATTCTGACGGCTTTATTTGTTAAAAAATGCTTAGTTCTGTCTTGGGGTGCTATCAAGGTAGGATTAAGTTAAATGTGTATGAAGTTATTTAAGGGTTTTTATAAAACTATTGTGCGTTGATAAAATTTTTAGTATTCTCTTAAATAAAGAAATAACAGATTATCGTGCAGTTTTAAATGATAAAAATAGCTAAGATTATTTTTATTTGGTAAGGTTAGATAATGAAGATAATAGCTGTAAATGGAAGTCCTCGAAAGAAACGGAATACACATATTCTACTTGAAAAATGTCTCGATGGTGCTAAAGAAGTTGGAGCAGAAACTGAACTAATCAATCTTAATGACATCAACTTCAAAGGTTGTATTTAATAAAGGAAATAATTATTTCCTTGTAATTTTGATTTCATGGTTCAATAAAGAGTATTTATATTTTATAACCTTTTCCATAATATGAAGTATATATTTTAAATATCAATTTGGGGAGTGGTCACATTGAAAAAATATCTAAAGATAATAATAAGCATTTTCTTAATTCTTTCAGTTTTGCTTAATGTAAATCTGGCGTACAGATATTATGAGTTGATTGTTATTTTTAGAGATGAAGCTCCACATTTCATTTCTTTTGATGATGCCAATTCAAGAGATACTATTTTTTCGATACATAACATTAAACAAGCCCAAGAAATCAGCCAAGGCGAGGGAATAAAAGTAGGGATTTTGGATAGTGCGTTTAATTACAATAAATATAAAACGCTATATTCCGATGCAGTAGACTTTCTTAATAATCCTGATTTGCTTAATAAGCTTGAAGGTCATGGTTTTTGGATGGCAACAGTTTTAAGAGAAGTTGCTCCAAAATGTGAAATATATGCTTTAAATACATTAGCTATGGACGATGACGAAAAAGAAATAGCTATGATAAAAGCGATTGATTGGGCAATTGAAAATGATATTGATATTTTAACATACTCTTCTTCAACTATCTCAGAAAAAAATCTCAAGCAATTTAATGAGGCTGTACGAAAAGCTCATGATAGTGGTATTGTTACGACATTTATACATTACCCATTTGAAACTAATTTATTGCCTTATGGTATGTTGCCTTATCGTGAGTTTGATGTTGCGAGAATGGGAGATATAAATGTTTTTCATTATGACTATAATAGTTTTGAAGTTGGAATGTATGAAAAATATCAAAATGCTGTACTATCCGGTAAAGCTCTAGAAAGTATGCCGTTTTTATCAATATCATCTACTTCTCCGATTACAGCAGGATTTGTCGCTATATTAAAGAGTGTAAATAATGATTTATCACCTCAGGATTATAAAGATATTTTAATTAAAACCAGTTATAGCATGCAATATAATGGCAAGTACGATTTTGAAAAAGATGTGGAATGTCCACGAGTTGTAGATTTATTCAAAGCAGTTAAATATTTAGAAGAAAACTATTAATATACTACTAATAAGCAACACAAGAATTGTCCGACTGATGAACAGGGGAACATGATAACCGGTTAGTTCGTATATGACCACTTCACATATTCTTTTAAAGAATTATCTACGGAAAAAGTAGCTATCAATAACAGGAGTGAATGAGCATAATATCTAATATTGAACCAATAAATTATCACAGAAGAAAACAAAAATAATTCTAAAAAACAGCCGTCAAAATTCTTGGCGGCTGTTTTTGTAAAAAAATGTTTTAGTTTGTCACTGAGCTGCTGTCAAGTTAGGACTAAGTGAATTATATCCGAAGATTTGCTCAGTAGCTTATGTATAAATGTAATTATATATACTGTAAAACATCGCAGATATCACTTACAATAGTTGCACTTGTTGACTGCAAAATGTTTTTTGCTTGATGCCCTTGTGATATTAATATACAATTGCTGCCAATAGCTTGAGAAACTTCAAAATCATGTATAGTGTCACCAATAAAAATTATATCGGAAAAAGATATGCCATTTTGTGAAACCCATCTCTTCGCTAATTCAATTTTGCTTACAGCATAATGGTCGTTAATGCCCATAATTTCAATAAAAAACTTTTCCAAATTAAATGGTTGCATTTGTGCATTTAAACTGTCTTGTTTCGAGGCAGAAACAATTAACTGTTGAATACCAAGGCTTTTAATTTTATTAAGTACGTCTGTAGCACCGTTAAATAGTTTTGCTTTTTTAAAATTTTTTGAATAATTTGCAATGTAGATTTGTGCTAAATCTTCAAATGTATCAACTGAAAAGTCGAACGGTAGTTTTTCATAATACTTTTTGACAGGAAAACAAAATAGTAATCTATACTCATCTATATTAGAGATTCCTTTTAGATTTTTTGAAAGTAATATTTCATTCATAGACTCAATGCAAACCAACACATCATTAAAAAGGGTACCATTCCAATCCCAAACAACATATTTATACTTCATAAAAGGAATGCCTCCAATTTAGTAGATACTAATATTATACTAAAAAATTACATATTATGTCAAAATGCTTTTAGTTATTAGTTGAGGTGCTGTCAATGAGGACTAAGTTTTTTCAACAAAAAAGATTGGTAAAGTACATGCTTTTTTGCATTATGGATTTAGAAGCCATAAAAATAATAGGATGAATAATGCACTATCAAAATTTTCAATAAATTCGGCGGAAGTTCTATCTGAAATTCATTTAGTCGGGATACAAGTACGTTCGTTATATTCAACTTCAGGCTTTCTAAAGCACAGCCTTGTATCTTTTGCTGATATAATTGCTCCGCATAAATTGATGGCTCCCTTGAAATACGGTGGTGATTCAGGAATTGATGTTATTTCTTGAAATCCTATAATCCTAAGCACCCACCCAATAGGAACAGCGTATAATTGCTCATCACATACAAATGTCAAGTATTTATTTTATAATTAGCTACTGTATGTGTTTTCAAGTAAGTTACAGCTTAAATTTGGCAACAAGCTCATTCATTACATTGGCCATGCTATTGAGTTCCTCTGCTGCAGCTGCTGATTCCTCAGAAGTTGAAGAATTGCTTTGAACCACATTGGAAATTTGGATAATACCCTCTGTTATCTGCGATATACCTACGCTTTGCCCCTTAGTTGCGTCGTTAATCTTTGTGACTGTTTCGGAGACAGTGGATATATTATCAACTATTTTTGCGAGTGAATCAGCTGTAGCCTTAGCTTTAATCGTGCCATCGTTCACTTTACTTACAGTGTCCTCAATAAAGACAGAAGTATCCTTGGCTGATTGCGCACTTCTTGCTGCAAGGGAACGCACTTCTTCTGCAACAACAGCAAACCCCTTACCTTGCTGACCTGCTCTTGCGGCTTCTACAGCAGCGTTAAGCGCAAGTA
>CAYWBF010000210.1:0-5305 GCA_964456085.1 uncultured Eubacteriales bacterium | reverse complement strand
AAGAGGGGGAGTTGGGGGAGAAAACCTTTTTTCGCCGTTTGAAAAAATGTTTTCTCCCCCAAGGTCTTAAACTCTTTTAAAGCCTAATGCTTAAAATGCCTTACCCCTGTAAAAATCATAGAAATATCATTTTTGTTGCAAACCTCAATGCTGTCCTCATCACGGGTTGCACCACCCGGCTGAATTATAGCTGTAATTCCAGCCCTAGCCGCTTCTGTAGTGCAGTCATTGAACGGGAAGAAGGCATCAGATGCCAGTACAGCACCCTTAGTGCTGCCCTCACCAAACATCTCCTCGGCATGTTCCACCGCCTGCTTAAGCGGCCAGAACCTATTCACTGCCCCTCCAGCTATGCCCAAGGTCTGCTTACCCTTGGCAATTACAATTGCATTGGATTTAGCGTGTTTAACTACCTTAAAAGCAAAAAGCAAATCAGAAAGCTCCTCATCAGAGGGGCTTTTTTCAGTTACAACCTTCATTTCATCATTAACAAGCAAGCACCTGTCCGCCGCCTGTACCAAAAGCCCACCGGATATTTTCTTCATATCAAATACCGCCGCCCCGGAGGCCGACAAAATATCCTTTTGCTCCAAAAGCCGTATATTCTTTTTAGAGGATAAAATCTTAAACGCCTTAGCCGAATAGGAGGGCGCAATTACAACCTCCAAAAAGATTTTATTCATAAGCAGTGCACACGCCTCGTCAACCTCTCTGTTAAACGCCACAATCCCCCCAAACACAGACATAGGGTCAGAAGCACAGGCTTTTTCCCATGCCTCCAATATGCTGGCGCCACTGGCAACGCCACAGGGCACACTATGCTTCACACATACCACAGTAGGCTCCTCAAACTCACGTAAAAGCTCCAAAGCTCCGTTAGTATCATTATAATTATTAAAGGAAAGCTCCTTACCATGAAGCTGCTTGCTGCCTGTCAAAGTGCCCTTCTCCAAAAGCGCTTCTTTATACAGCGCCGCACCTTGGTGAGGATTCTCACCATAGCGCAAATCCTCTGCCTTTTCAAAGGTAAGGGTTAAGGTGTTAGGGAACTGCTCTATCCCAGCCTTCTCCCGTAAATAAGCAGAAATCATGCCGTCATAGTTAGCAGTGTGCATAAACGCCTTAGCCGCCAGCTTGAAGTTTGTCTCTTGGCTAACAATGCCCTTGGCTCTAAGCTCCTCCAAAACAGTCTCATAATCCTCCGGCTCACAAATTACAGAAACAGAGCCATAATTCTTAGCAGCAGCCCTAAGCATAGAAGGGCCGCCTATATCAATATTTTCAATGGCTTCCTCAAGGCTAACCCCTTCCTTTAAAACAGTTTCCTTAAAAGGATAAAGGTTAACAGCTACCAAATCTATACAAGTAATGTCAAGCTCCTCAAGCTGCTCCATATGCTCCTTACTAGACCTTAGCGCAAGCAGTCCCCCATGAATTTTGGGGTGAAGCGTTTTAACCCGGCCGTCCAGACACTCTGGAAAACCTGTGATACTGCTCACAGACACAACGGGAAGCCCAGCCTCCTGTAAAAGCTTAAAGGTGCCCCCTGTGGACACAACCTCCAGAGCCGGAAACAATTCCAAAAGCCCCTTAACAAACTCCACAGCCCCCTTTTTATCTGAAAGGCTAATAAGTATTCTCTTCATAACTCCTCCTATAAAAATTAAACTACCACCTACCGGAAGTAGGTGGCTTGAATTGGCTTAAGCCAAAATATTTGCTTTGAGGAAAACCTTGGGGGAGCTGCACTCCCCCAAACCCCCTAGCCTAGTAGGACAAATTAAGCACTCGTTTCTCCGCAAAGCTATAATACCCCTCTCCGGCAACGATAATATGATCCAAAACATCAACGTTAATAGGCTCCAACACGTTTTTAATAAGCTTTGTAGCCTCTATGTCAGAGCGTGAGGCAGAAAGAAGCCCACCGGGGTGGTTATGGGCAAGAATAATACAGCTTGCCTGATGGTTTAGCACCGCCGCGACAATTTCCCGAGGATAAATAGGCGCTTCGGACAGTGAGCCTTTTGCTATAAGCGCCGGATAAAGCAAATTCTTTTGAACATCAAGACAAAAGATATAAAAATGCTCAACTGTTCGCCCGGTAAAAAATGAAACGGCAAATTTTCCGGCAATAGTTGAGTTTGCAAGGGAAACCTTCTTGTCCCACTTGCTGGTCAAATATCGTCTTGAAAGTGATGGAATAAGGGAAATAAGCACGGCAACATTTTCGCTGACGCCGCATCGCTTTACAATCTCCAAAGGGTGCGCCTCCAGCAGATTATGAAAGGTGCCGAACTCCTTAATCATTTTGTGTGCAAGCTCATTAGTATCCTTCATAGGGATACAGTAAAAAAGCAACAGCTCAACAATTTGGTGCGGCTCAAAGGAATCCAAGCCGCTTTCAATATACCTATCCCTAACCCTTTTTCTGTGCCCCTTATGTAACTCACTATCCCTCATAAGCTTTCACAACCGAGTCTATCTTATCTAAAACCTGTGGCAAACGCTTTTCGTAAATCATGTGCAAAAGGCTTTCAAGACTTAAAAGTGCCTGTCCCACCTTATGAGCATCAATAAGACCCTCCCTAAGAGCAACAGACACCTCCCCTACATCTAAAACCTTAACAAACCCATCGTTCTCTACTACAACGTCAATTAGTAAATCGTTGAAGATGTAAGTATTTTCGTCCTTATTAAATTCGTAATCTATAATATCGCAGTAAATATAAACAGTATTATAGCAGGAGTCCAAAAACCTGCTTATTTTATAACCTTCTTTTAAAAAATAGCAGGAATAACCCCAGGCAAAATCTGCCCGAGGCTTAATTGTTTCCCATTTTGTAATAATAATCTCATCATTGATAAGCAAAGTCTTATCATTTTTTAAAAACACCGTTTCATTCGGAATAAGCCTTCTGCGATAAAGCTTTGGTTCGCCCATTATAGTCCTCCGCAAAAATGTCACAGGTTAAATGGAATTTTAAATTTCACCAAAGGGGAAGTTAATTATAATCCAGATAAACCCTTTTTAATCTCTTTGTTTACAATTTCAAGCACCTTAATTCTTGCAAACTTTTTGTTGTTAGACTCAATAATTGTCCATGGGGCATAATGGGTGTTAGTTTTGAAAAGCATCTCGTCCACAGCTTTCTCGTACAGATCCCACTTTTCCCTGTTGCGCCAATCCTCGTCGGTTATTTTATGCTGCTTCTCCGGATTCTCTTGGCGAGCCTCAAACCGCCTTAGCTGCTCATCTTTATCTATTTGCAGCCAAAACTTAATTATAATACAGTCATGGTTAGCCAGATGAAACTCAAAGTCGTTAATCTCCTTATAAGCCCTCGTCCACTCCTCTTGAGAACAGTAACCCTCAATACGCTCAACCAAAACCCTTCCATACCAAGAACGGTCAAAAATTGCAATATGCCCGTCCTTAGGCAGCTTTGTATAAAATCGCCATAAATAATGATGAGCCAGCTCTCCCTTAGATGGGGCCGCAACAGGTATCACCTCAAAACCCCGTGGGTCAAGCTTCTCAGTAAGCCGCCTAATGTTACCGCCCTTACCGGCAGCGTCCCACCCCTCGTAAACAATTACAACAGATTTCCTCTTGGCATATAGCTTAAACCCAAGCTCCGAAATTTGGCGCTGGTACTCCATAAGCTTGTCTGAGTATGCCTCGTCAGAAATTACTTTGTCTAGGCTTACGGTTTTAAGAATAGAGTTTTCATTAAAAGCAAGCTCAATACCCTTTTCGGGCACGATAATAGCTCGCTTGCGTTTCTGCTGGTCAACAGCTACCTCTAGCCGATTTGTGAGAATCTTTAAAATTTTCACAGTAGCATAGCGCAAATCGTCCGCTTCAATAACGGACCATTGGCTCTCTCTGCTATTGGTATTTCTAATCATGTCGTTAAAATGCTTAACGTATTTATCGTAGTTATCATTTTGCAAAAAATCATTTTCATTTACACGCCAGCTTGTGTCCTTGTTTTTTTGGAGCGCCTTAAAACGTTTTCTCTGTTCTTCCTTGCTAATGCAGATGAAAAGTTTAATTATCTGCACACCGTCGTCAGAAAGCTGTCGCTCAAAGGCGTTAACATCGTAATAGAAGCCTTTACGCTCCTTTTCTGATAACAGCTTCTTTTTATTACCATCTGGAACAATTAGCCTATGCCAGCTCTTGTCAAAAATCGTCATTCTGCCCTTAAAGGTCATTTTGATTCCGTAGCGCCACAAAAACGGGCGCATTTCATCATTTTCAGAAATTTTTCCCATTGTATAAACGTTAAAATACCTAGGGTCAAGAGGATTGAGTATTTTTCCTATAAGCGTGCCCTTACCTGCGGCACTAAAGCCCTCTACCACTATTACTACCGGTATTTCCAGAGCGTTAATCTCCTGCTGCAAAAGCACAAGCTTTTTCTCCAATGCCTTAACCTGCTCCTTATACTCACCCTTGTCCATCTTAACGCTTAGATCAATTTTATCCAGCATGGTTTTTTCCTTTCAAATTAAGTTATACTGGGTATTTAAAAATTATGGCTAAGGGTTTGGGGTAGCTGTACTCCCCCAAACCCTCTAGCCTATTATACGGTGGCTAGGAAGTTCTCAAGCTCGGCAACTGCCTCGGCTTCGTCCTCGCCGTCAGCTTTAATAGTAAGCACATGGCCGTCCAAAATTCCAAGGGAGAACATTCCCATAATGCTTTTAGCGTTTGCGGTTTTGTTGTCGATCTTAATGTGAATATTACTCTTGAACTTACTTGCAAGCTGAACAAGTAAAGCCGCAGGTCTAGCCTCAAGGCTAGTTGCCACTTGAACTTCTTTTTCCATCATTTTTTTCACTCCTTAATTTTTCTGCTATTAAATTTATTTTTCTCAATCTATGATTAACCCCCGATTTTGAAACAGAGGGCATAAGCATCTCGCCGATTTCCTTTATGCTAGCTTCCGGGTATTTCAAACGAAGGCTGGCGACATCAAAAAGCTGTTTACTTAAAAAATTCAACCCTTTTTCCGAGTCAATAAGCTTTATATCCTCCAACTGCTTTACAGAGGCGGTGACGGTTTTGGAAAGGTTGGCTGTTTCGCAGTTGACCTTTCTGTTAACGTTGTTTCTTACATCCTTTATTATACGCACATTATGAAAATCAATCAGGGAAAGATGTGCCTGCATTATACTAAGCAGGTCAACAATGTTCTCGCTTTCCTTTAAGTAAACCATAAAATGAGATTTGCGCTGAGCTAGCTTGGCATTAAGCTCAAAGGAATTGATAAGCTCAATCAACCCCTTGCTAAGCTCC
>CAYWBF010000209.1:0-5311 GCA_964456085.1 uncultured Eubacteriales bacterium | reverse complement strand
TTGGAGGAGCTGCACTCCCCCAAACCCCCTAGCTACATTGACTGTTAAACAAAAAAATGTTAATCTTTTTATAGGGAGTCACGGATTTAATCATAAGAATTATTGGCGCATGTTGTTATTTTACAAAAAATTTTAAGGTGGGTTTTTATGTTGGATTTAAAGCTATTATCAAAAATTTCAAACATTAAGAATTACAAAACAGGAGACATCATCGTAGAGGAAAGTGTAGTTGATTCTAAGGATATGTTTATTTTGCTCACCGGAACAGTTGGGGTTTATAAAAACTACTATACTGATAAGCAGATACGACTAAGCACCATACGTGCCGGAAATATTTTCGGAGAAATGAGCTTGTTTTGCAATCAGCCACGAAGCGCCACAGTAGTAGCCGATACTGACCTAAAGGCAATCTCCCTTACAAAGGAAAATTTCTTAGAGTTTGCGACCAAGAATCCTGTAATAATTTTCCAAATCATTGAGCTTCTATGTCAAAGACTGTTAAGCACAAACGAAACAGCAGCAACAGCCCTCCTTCATAAAAAATCCATGGACACACAACAAGGCTCCGAAGCAGTCAATCCACAGCCAACCCTTAACAGTGTGCAAAACTCCGCAAGCAAAATTCCAGCTGATTCCATAAAATCCTCCACAGCTCCCACAGCAATCAAGGAAAACACCCCCGTAGCTACACCCCCCTCCACCCAGCCGCCTACCGTCAAAGCAAAAGCAGCTCCTAAGGAAGAATTTGAAATACCAGAGGACAGTATTCTTTTTCAAGAGGGACATAAGCTATACAATATCCCTGAACCTAGCACATATTCAAAATTCGTTTTTGATGCCTTAAGAATATGCCCACAGTGTGGAAAGCAATTCTCAGCTAAGCTGCCTATACTTAGCAAGCTTAAGCAGGAAACGAATATGGACGCTGATACAAGACGGCATTTTCCTGATTTTGAGCCGTTATGGTATGATGTACTTACTTGCCCCCATTGTTATTTCTCTACTTTGTCTGATTATTTTAACTTGCCTGACATGTATATGGAAAAGAACATTAAGCACCTGCTTTCTGATATAAGGTACGATGTTACTATTGATTTTAACGGCGAAAAGAACTTGGATAAGGTATTTGCCTCGTATTATATAGCTCTCCAATGTGCTCAATGCTATAAAAACTTCCGACAAATCAAGGCAAAGCTTTGGTTAGGCTTGTCCTGGTTATACAATGACGCAGATGATACGGAAATGCATGAATTCGCCACCGAAACAGCATATCAATCCTTTAAGGAATACTATAGCGAAACACGAATGACACCGGAAAGTGAACAAGTAGCCTGCCTTATTCTTGGCTCCCTTGCCTATAAACAGGGACTTTTTGAAGAAGCAAAGCGCTATCTGTACATATCCCAAAGGCATAAATCCGGCAAGTCAACTTATTTGGATTTATCAGCAAAGGTTTTGAAGTTGATTTTAGAGGAAACGGAATAGCAGATAGTTTCTGTTATACTAAATGTAAAGCGTTGAGACTCAACGCTTTTTTTGTTTGCATTTATTTGCAAAACATCTTGATTTATTCAGCGTGTTTCTGTTACAATCATACCAATTATGCGACGTTATAGTCAATAGTTAGAAAGAGAGAAATAAATATGCATGATGACTACCAAATAGATATAAGCAAGATAAACGGCGTATTTGAAAAAAGGTTCCTGTGTGCCTACAAAGGCTTACGGCTAAAGGGCAAGTCAATTATATTAAAATATATCTCTACTATATTTAAGCGCTGGTATTTTACCGCACTTATATCGGATACATTAATAACGCCCTCTAATCTAGGCCTTAAGCTTAGCCAGAAGTATACTCAAAACGTGCTAAGCATACCCACCCTATATGCTACCTCTGATAAAAGCTTTAACTTTAAATTTATAAACTATTCAATAGATAGCCACCCTGTAGTGGACGACCTGGAAATTTTCATCAAAAGCTGCAGCCCTACAGTTCAGCTGCTAGAAGACGGCTTTCTTGAGGAGCAACATATATCCAAAATTATTTCAAAGCTTAGTCTATGTGATGTCTTTTATGCAGAATACCTGTTTTTAATTGCTTTCAGACTAAATATACTTGAAAAAATTCCTTCATTATATACTGACGTGGTTCATGTGACTAAAGAATTTGATGCGCTGTACTCCCTCGACAAAAAACAGATTTTTATAAAAATTGTGGAGGCTACAGCTTCCTTGTCCGCAAGCTTTATTAACGATACTATTGATTCCTCCACTCGATTTATTTCCGAAAGCGACTTACTGGAGCTGCTTAAGACTCCTACCCGTATAGATGATATTTTCAGCAGAATATTTTCCTTTTTGGGCTTTAACGATGACAATATAGAGGAGTTATGGTTTGACGACGGTGACAACGATATTACCGAATCCTTTTTGTCCAGCACATTTTTACTTGGAATGATTTTGGATAAATATTTTCTCTCGCCCTTTGGCAGCTATTTGCGGCTGATTAATCCTGTTTATCTTATGCCCTTTGATTTTGCGGCAGAGCTGGACAGCTTTTTTGCTTCAATAAAGGTTGCCTCCGATATTACGCCGGCTTTGTTTTCCCCTTGCTTTTTCTATCATGCTACACCCTTAGGTATTGAGTATTTTAATTTGGAGCAAGAGTTTGATTATGATATGCCCTTTCCAAAGGACGTTCCTATGGACATGATTTTAAATGCGGTAGTTTCTAATGCCGCCAAAAAAATCTCCTTTCCAAAGCCGCCTGTTAATGACAGCATAGTATACGAGATTAAAATTCGCTTAAGCAGCTCAAAGGAAACATGGATTAACCTTGAAATGCCCAGCAAAATGACTCTCCATGAATTATTTCAGGAGGTTTGCAGAGAATTTATATTAAACTCCGGCAACGACTACAGCTTTTATCCCACTATAGAAGAAAACAGGTTTTGTGAGCTTACCTCCCCAAAAAATAAGCGCTCCGCAAAAAAAACAGACCAAACCACCCTAGAGCAGCTTAATCTTGGCTTAAAAAACAAATTTGTTCTTGTGTATTGCAATATAGAAAACGCTTCTTTGTCAAGGCTAAAAAAAACGGAGAGTAACGTTTTGAAATTTGAGCTGGAGCTTATTAAAATAGGGGAACGTAAGCACAATCGATTTTATCCAAGAGTAACTAGGTACAGCAAATATTTTAATTAAGGATGATAAATATGAAAAATGCATTTGACGTGCTTATGGAGCGCGGCTTTATTGAGCAAACCACCCATGAGGAAGAAATTAAGGCTTTATTGGCGAAGGAAAAGGTTGTTTTTTATATAGGCTTCGACCCTACCGCCGATAGCCTTACTGTAGGGCATTTTGTAACTATTATGGCTATGGCTCATATGCAGAGAAATGGGCATATTCCTATTGCCGTGGTAGGCGGAGGAACAGGTATGGTTGGCGACCCTACCGACAAAACCGATATGCGCCGAATGATGACCAAAGAGGAAGTTAACAATAACGTTAACTGCTTCAAAGCCCAGCTTGAAAAATTTATTGATTTTAGTGACAACAAGGCGTACATGGTAGATAACGGCGATTGGCTATTACAGCTTCAATATGTTCCATTTATTAGAGAATACGGTGTGCATTTCTCTGTAAATAGAATGTTAACGGCAGACAGCTACAAATCTCGCTTTGAAAAAGGGCTTACATTCTTTGAGTTTAACTACCAGCTAATGCAGGCATACGACTTTTTGGAGCTGTACAGACGGTACGGCTGCAAAATGCAGTTCGGTGGTAACGACCAATGGTCGAACATTATTGCCGGTGTAGAATTAATAAGACGTAAAGAGGGCGCCTCTGCTTACGGTATGACATTTAAGCTTTTAACCACCAGCTCCGGCAAAAAAATGGGCAAAAGCGAAAAAGGTGCTGTATGGCTTGACCCTAACAAGACTACCCCTTACGAATTTTTCCAATACTTTAGAAACGTTGACGACAGCGACGTGCTTAACTGTCTGCGTATTTTGACCTTCCTACCCCTAGAGGAAATTGATACTCTTATGGGTACAAATAGCGATCAACCACTTACTGCTGCAGAAATAAACAAGGCAAAAGAGGTACTGGCTTATGAGGTAACAAAAAATGTTCACTCCAAGGAAGCTGCCGACGAGGCTCTTGCCGCAGCAAGAGCATTGTTTGGAGGCGGTCAGCTTAGCGGCTCTGTGCCTACAACAGAATTAACCCAAGAAACCATTGGCGAAGGCATGAATATAATCGACCTATTAGAAGCTTGCGGATTAATACCTACCCGAAGCGAGGGC
Organism: uncultured Eubacteriales bacterium; assembly: GCA_964456085.1. GTDB lineage: Bacteria > Bacillota > Clostridia > Lachnospirales > CAYWBF01 > CAYWBF01. The sequence continues at coordinate 999 of CAYWBF010000209.1, read as the reverse complement.
AGACGGCTTGTTACCCAAGGTGGAATTACTCTTGACGGTAATAAAATATCCGACCTTGGTCATACTATTAAAAAAGAAGATTTCAATGAGAATAAAATTTTGATTCAAAAGGGTAAAAAGATTTTCCATAACGTAATTTTGAAATAAAGCACCAAAAATAAAAAGCTGTGCGGTATACGCCTAATCCTTACAAGGATTTTGAAGCATACTGCACAGCTTAAAATTTATAAAAAAACGGAGGTACACCATGCGCTGGAACTTAGATAGCCTATACACAGCCTTTGACAGCAATGAGTATAAAAACGACCTTAACACCTTAAACAGCCTAATAGACGAAATAAAAACCTATGCCGAAAATAATTTTTCCGGCGAGTGCAATGACGGATCAGCAGTCCAAAGGCTGGAGGAATTTATAAAGCTACTAAACAAGCTAGAGGGCTGCCAAACCCTTGCCGAATACGCCAGCTTGGTTTTAAGCGTAGACACAGACAACGACAACGCCAATAAAATGCTAGACATTTTGGAGGACAGGTTTACGGAAACAACAGTCCCTCTTACAAAATTTAATGCATATATTGCCCGTCTGGATGATCTTGATGGAATTATCGAGCAAAGCCCCTATTTAAAGGAGCACGAATTTTTCCTTAAGGAGATTAAGGAGGAGAGCAAGTACCTATTATCCGAAAACGAAGAAAAAATTATTTCAAAAATGAAAAACACCTCCTCCTCTGCTTGGTCAAAGCAGTATGAGCAGCTTTCTTCAACACTTACAGTAGACATGACTATCGACGGCGAGCCGCAAAGACTGCCCCTTTCAAAGGTGAGAAATCTTGCCTATAGCCCAAAGCCGGAGGTTAGGCGAGATGCCTATAATGCAGAGCTATCCTCATATGAAAAGATTGCCAGACCTGTTGCCAACTCTTTAAACAACATAAAATCAGAGGTCATTACCCTTTGCAATCTTAGAGGATACAACTAGACTCTGTCCGAAACACTTAT
>CAYWBF010000208.1:0-5360 GCA_964456085.1 uncultured Eubacteriales bacterium | reverse complement strand
TCCCAATAGTGCTCCTAATGTAGCTCCTACAACCCAATATATTTGATTAAACATTGTGACAAAGAACATAAACCAACCTTTATCGACATGGTCAGGTGGTACTACAGTACAATTAATTGTAAATGTTTCATCACACATCCCATAAATTAGATATAGCTTTTTCCAACCAACATTCTTGTATTTTTCTAACATCGAAATTCCATAAAATAAATGTCTAGCATTTATTATTAAGGTTAAAAAAAGTGAATACAAAGGGTTGAATGTTGACAATAACAAATTAACTGTCACAAACTCCATAGAGCCTGCATAGATAAAAAAACTCATCAGCATAGGATAAACGAAAGAAAACCCTTTGCTTTTCATTAAAAAACCGTATGACATACCTAAAAAAAGAAATCCCACACAAATTGGCAGCGTATACGGCAAAGCAGCTTTAAACGCCTTCATTTTCATTTGCTCACCCCCTTTTCTTGCTTTTTTTTAATAGATGGTTTATATTAATCGTAAAGCATCATACATTTGTCTGATAAGTAGAACGAAATGTTGTATATATTATGCGGTTGTTCGATATATCTGTCAATACCTGAAAGGAATTTTTTATGGAGCTGGGAAAAATTATTGCATTTAATTTAAAACAGTTGCGTACTGAACGCAATTTAACTTTGGGGCAATTGTCAAAGATATCAGGTGTTAGTAAAGCTATGCTCTCTGATATTGAGAAAGGAGATAGCAATCCTACCATCAATACAATTTGGAAAATTGCTAACGGCCTTAATGTACCATATACAAGGTTGATGGATGACATAGAAAGAGAAACAACGCTTATTAAAAGAACTGAAGCGGTTGTACAATTTGGGGAATCTCTGCATTATCGTATATATTGCTATTTTACAAATACTCCTGTTAGAAATTTTGAGCTAATTTATGTAGAACTTGATGCAGGACACTCCAATGCCACTATTGGACATTCCGAACGTGCCCAAGAATATATATATATTATCCAGGGAGAGCTATCCCTCCATACAGAAGCAGGTGATTATACGTTAAGCGCTGGCGATGCTTTTGTTTTTGATTCTTCTATTGGGCATACTTATATGAATAAGCAAGATACAATTCTTTCTTTCCTTGTTATCAATTACTATCCGAACTAAGATATTTTGATATTTTAAACATTGCATGTAAAAAGAGAAAGTGTTATATCATCGCGTATATAACCACCTTCTCTTTTATTTTTTATTTCCGCCAAACAAACTCATTTATAATCTTAGTATATGACTGAATAAGCTTCACAACCTTCACTGACACATTCAAATCTTCATAGTCGTGGATTTTTGACAGCATTTCATTATTCTCATGCATTTTCACAGACAGCTCAATGGACTGAACAATGCTGTCATAATCTATTCCACCAATGACAATTGTTCCTTTGTCTAAAACCTCCGGACGCTCTGTTGACGTTCTAATAAGCACCGCAGGAAAGCTAAGTGTTGCGCTCTCCTCTGAAAGGGTTCCGCTGTCCGACAAAACGCAGAACGCATTTTTTTGAAGCTTTACATAGCTTGAAAAATTAAAAGGTTTCATGGACTGTACCAATGGGTGAAATTTAAACTTCCGCTTCTCAATATACTTCATACTCCGAGGGTGCACTGAATAAATTACAGGCTTTCCGTAGACTTCGGCAATTTGATTCAAGGCTGACATAAGCCCCAAGAAATGCTCCTCGCTGTCGATATTTTCCTCCCTATGAGCTGACACGAGAAAATACTCCTTCGGTGACAGCGAAAGCTCCTCTAATATGGTGCTGCCTTCTATTTTATGCATATTTCTATGCAAAACCTCACTCATTGGGGAGCCTGTGACGAACACATGCTTTCCCTCTATCCCTTCCGACAAAAGATATCGCCTTGAATGCTCCGTATACGCAAGATTAATGTCTGATATATGGTCAACAATTTTTCTGTTTATTTCCTCGGGCACGTTTTGGTCAAAGCATCTGTTTCCGGCTTCCATATGAAAAATAGGAATCTTTAACCTTTTTGCCGATATTGCCGACAGGGCGGAGTTTGTGTCCCCTAAAATCAGCAGTGCATCAGGCTTTTCTTGGTACATTATTTTGTAGGCCTTGCTTATTATGTTCCCAATGGTTTGTCCTACGTCGTCCCCAACACTATCCAAATAATAATCCGGCTTTCTTAGTTCCAAGTCCTCAAAAAATATGTCGTTTAAATTATAGTCCCAATTTTGTCCAGTATGAACCAGCTTATGTTCAAAATATTTATCACAAGCTTTTATAACCTCCGACAGCCTAATGATTTCCGGTCGGGTTCCTATGATTGTCATCAATTTCAACCTACTCATTATTTCGCCCTCCTATTGCCAATCTACGTTAATGGTAGTTTATGACTTTTTTATAAAAATGTGTTAATTAAGCTACAATTCTACTTTACATGGATATAATAGCATAGGCGTTACAGCGTTTTGCCATTAGCCAAAGCCATTAGCTAAATAAGGAGTGATAGATTTGAAGTTAATTCATACGTTATTATTTATGATTAGAGAAAACAGAGTTGTAGAGGACCTGGAGCTTGCAAAAAAATGCTTAACATCACTGGAAAAAGGCACATATAAAACAGTTGTAGTTTATAACCAAGGCTTTTGGAGCAATGAAGCGCTGGAAAGCTTTTTAAAATCCTTTAAATTGGACTGTATTGTAATAGGGGAGGGCACCAACATTGGTACAGTAGTAGGCAGACAAAGCTGTTTTGAAGCCATATGGGAGCAGTTACCTAATACAAAATATATTAGCGAGATTCATTTGGATATGATTTTAACATACAACTGGGAGGACGCCTTGGTGGACTATCTTGAAAACAGTGACGAGCCTATGATAAGCTGCGGAATAGTAGATCAAAATGGTGCATTAAGCTTTTTGCAGAAGCTAACACAACCCTTATCGGAGAACACAGAAGAAGTTGATGAATACTTAAGCAGGCTAAAAGAAAATTCCGTTGTACATGGTTTTACTAACCCCTGTATCCATAAGTCAGAAATACTGAAGGTCACAGGAGGATATAACCCACGCTTTCTAACAGGCAAGCAAGCCTTTGAAGATGATAGTATGCTGCTTGGATATTATTATTATTACGGAACAAGAGCCAGCTGGAAGCCTAAGGTTAATTATAATTCAGTGGTATACCATGCCGTTGCCGGTCAGAGGTTAGGCATGGGGGATAGTGTTATGGTAAACTATTCCGGGCTTATTAAGCAGTACGGTGTTATGGGTATAAAGCATCTATCCGAGCTGCATAAAAGCCAGTGGCATATTAATTTCTTTTCGGAGCAGTATAGGACTTTGTAGCTTCTAGCTTAAATTCAAAACCCCAGCACCTAAGGTGCCGGGGTTTTTCTATATAACGGACTCGAAATAAGTATCTGGATTTTTTGGGTCAAACAGCTCGTCACTCCAAATAAGAGTTATTAAATCATCATTTCCTATATTTTCAATAGAGTGGGTATACCCTACAGGAACATCTATAATTTCCAGCTGCTCTCCGCTTAAATTATAATCCAAAACCTCATCGCTATCTATTTTTCTAAATCGGACACTGGCAGAACCGTTTATAATCAAAAATTTCTCTACCTTTGTATTATGCCAGTGGTTACCTCTTAAAATACCGGGTTTTGTCACCGAGACGGATAATTGTCCGAAATGCTTATTTTTAAAGCATTCGCAAAAATATCCTCTGCAATCAGATTTTTTTCTAATTTATATGAAAATTCGTTCTCTGGATAATATGAAACAAAAACAGCATACAGCTTTCTGTCAAAATCACTTTCAAAAACTGGAGTTTCAAGCATCTGGCGGCTTTCATAAAAGGAGCGCAGCTTTAAAACCAATGCCTCAAGCTTAATATTGCTAACCTCTGATATATTACAAAAGCCCTGCTCGTCTGCCACTGGAGGATTCTCAAGGCAATTTATAAATTCGTTAACTACATCATCTATATAAACAAGCTGCAGCTCAGTTCCGGGATTGTTTATGTGAAGCTCCAAGTTTCTCGTAATGTTGTGGCAGAAGGTAGCCACAGCAGAGTTGTAGTTGGGCATACACCATTTTCCGTAAACGTTAGGCAGTCTGTATACATATACGCTAGCACCTGTGCTCCTAGCGTGTCGGAACATAACCTCCTCCATAGCCTTTTTGCTTATGCCATAGGGGGTATCCTTTTGGGCATGTATTGAGGAGCAGGCTACAATAGGACAGTTGTTTGAACAGCTCTCCAGCTTATTAACTATATATTCGGCAAGCCCCTTGTTGCCCTGTTCAAATTCCTCTACCTCCTGTGTTCTGTTTACTCCTGCAAGATGGAATACGAAATCACATATATTAAGGAAGGAATCCAGCTGAGCTTCCTCTGTGGTTACATCATAAAGGAGCAAATCCTCATATCCTCTATTCTTTAGCTGTGCCACTAAATTCTTGCCAATAAACCCTTGATAACCGGTGATTAGAATTTTCATTCGCCACATCTCCAGTCTTTAAGCTCATTTTTGATAAAATCCAGACTACATAGCATTTCAATCATTTCTTCCTTGCTAAGTCTCTTTGTGTTCTCCGAGGTGTAGTCGTTAACCGACAGCAAGGCTGTGTTACCGTCCATAAAATATTTATCGTAGTTCAAATCTCTATTGTCAGGGACTACTCTATAAAAATCGCCCATATCTATTGCCTTTGACATTTCTTCCTTTGTTAATAGGGTTTCATACATTTTTTCACCGTGGCGTATGCCTATTTCCTTTACCTCGTTGTGGGCCTTAAATATTTCCTTTAAGGCTTCGGCTAAGGTTTTGATTGTGCAGGCCGGAGCCTTTTTTACAAACAGGTCGCCTGGCTGGCCGTGCTCAAAAGCAAAAAGCACCAAATCCACGCTTTCGTCAAGGCTCATCATATAGCGAGTCATGTCGCCACAAGTCATAGTAAGTGGCTTCCCACCCTTTATCTGCTCCACAAACAAAGGAATAACACTACCTCTGGAAGCCATTACGTTTCCATATCTGGTTCCGCAAATAATTGTTTTTGGTGGGTCAGCCATTTTTGACTTAGCCATATAATTCTTTTCCATCATTGCCTTGGAAATACCCATGGCGTTTATTGGGTAAGCCGCTTTATCCGTGGAAAGGCAGATTACCTTTTTTACGCCGGAGCTTATGGCTGCCCTTAAAACGTTTTCTGTACCAAGCACGTTTGTTTTCACAGCCTCCATAGGAAAAAACTCGCAGGAGGGAACCTGCTTTAAGGCAGCTGCATGAAAAATAAAATCTACTCCATATACAGCATTATTTACGCTTTCTGCATCTCT
>CAYWBF010000207.1:0-5370 GCA_964456085.1 uncultured Eubacteriales bacterium | reverse complement strand
GCCTCCGCAAGCTGAAAAGCCCAGTAAAATCAACGTTTACTGGGCTTTGTTTTTTTGTTTTTAAGAAAAACTATTAACTTTTGGGTACTAAATGGGTACTAATAAAATAATAAACTACTGAAAAATACTACAAACCATAAGACAAAGCGATACAAAATGGGATATGGAATTTATATTTTCCGTATCCCATTTTTTTGATATAAAGCAGCTTACCCACAAGAAACAGATAACGATTCCTCCAAAATATTTATTGGAAGTTTTGTAGTAATTGAAATTTGACTTATTGAAAATCCCATTTTAAACAACTCATTAGCAATTTCTAACTTACCCTCTAACTTACCCTCTAACTTACCTTTCAACTCCCCTTCTTCAAAAGCACTTTGGATACCAGAATAATAAGCCTCCCTAGAGCGTCTTTCAAATTCATATTGCATCAAAACCTCATCATCATCTATCATTCTGCCATAAGCCTCATCAAAGGCTTTAATATCAGGATTTTGTTCAATTAATTGCTCTTTCATCGCTTCATCACCATACCCTTTCACAAAATATTCTAACCAAGCATGTAAAGGATTAGTATAATCATGTGATATTCTTTTGAATTTTGGAATTTCCACAAAATGAAAGGTTATTTCATCGGAAACTATTTCATCCTTATAACCTTCAAGCATTAAGCTTGCTGTTTTTTGTACTTCAGGGAATTTATCATTGTCAAACATATCAAAATTTAATATGTTTATCATTGTTATAGGTGTTAGCTTTTTAAATTCATCTCCCTTTTGAAGCTGCTGGCTAATTAGCCTAGCTACATAGTGCCAGTTACGGCTTAGCATATTTTTATCCCAAGCAAGCTGAATTTCAATGCTATAGGTAGAGTTATCTATTGCCATAACGAGCAAGTCAATTCTAATTCCTCTGGTCTTTGACCTGTCACCCAAATATGTGTCCTCAATTTGTACCTTAGTTATTTTAGAAAGTAGCGGCTGCCTTCTGTTTTTCTTTCCTAAAAGAATTGCATTAATTAGTCCTCTAAGCGAGGCTTCAAGCTCAGGATTATTTTCACAATTTGAATATATGCCTAAAAATATTGTGTTTGATAGCGGTTCCATCAGCAGTCTTTTATTGGTATCTTTTAGCATCTGCTTCACATCCTCTTGATTTATTATACTTTATTTCACTGGTTCTTTCAACTTTAAGCTTTTTGCTAAATTATTTAGCTTATTTGAGGCTTCAACATCACGCTCTTTAATTGCATGAGCATATGTATTTAGAGTAACATTTTTATCTGAATGGCCTAATCTGGCGCTAACAGTAGGTATATCAACGCCTTCACTTATAAGTATAGAGGCGTTGGTATGCCTTATTTGATGAAAGGTAAGCTTGGGCAAATTATTCTTTTTAACAAACTTGCTAAACCATCTTGAAGGGGTGTCGGGGAAAATCGGAGAGCCATTTTCCTTTGTAAACAGCTTATCATTTACTACCGTTAATTTATCACCAAGTCTTAACCGCTCTTCAGATTGCCAATTTTTGAATTTTTCTAAGACCTCTATAAGCGTATCAGGGATAGAAATTTCTCTATTGCTAGAAGGTGTTTTTGCTTGGTCAAGCTCATAAATGCCATGTGTTGGAAGATACTGAAGTTGTTTGTTTATTTTTAAAAGCTTCTTGTTAAAATTAAAATCTGACCATTCAAGAACTGAAAGCTCGCCTAGTCTTAATCCGCAGTATAGCACAATATTTATCATGGCCTGATACTTTATATGCTCCTTTTCAAGCAAATCCAACATCATCTTTAACTCTTCAAAGTTATAAAATTTTGCTTCCTTCTTTTCTACCTTGGGGGACTTAACTCGTAATGCTGGATTATTTAAAAGTACTTGCCAATGCACCGCTGTTGATAGTATAGCGGAAATTAGCCTGTGATGATGATTAATAGTCTTACTAGACAAGCCTTTGCTTTTATTTACAATGTCAAACATTGAAAGCAATGGCTTTTTTAGTGCCAAGCAAATTTTTTCGGCTGATTCCTTAGTTGTTACATTTCCATTAATTATTTGCTTTATAGTCCTTTCATTTAAGTTTGTTGCGGCTGCAATGGGCTTTGTAGATGTTATAAGTGGAATACATTCGGCTTTTATTGTATAGCGGTAATCCAGCCGTATGCCATCCTCTGCAAGATTTTTGTAAAATTGCATAAGGTGAGTGGGTTGAAGCTTTTCAAGCTTAATGTGCCCTATTGCTGGAAAGATTCTTTTTTCAAGCAAGTCTATATATCGAGCAATTGTTTTAGGCCTAAGCTCAACCTTGGCATAGTCTTCTATCCATTTTATGGAGAATTCCTCAAAGGTTATTTTACCACCGTCTAGGTAGGTTCCGTTTTCAACTTCTTTTTGGAATAATACAAGCTGTATGTTTAATTCCTTTTCCTTTTGTTTTTCGGTTAAATCAATTGGTAATGTGATTGTTTTTCTCTTAAGTAGTTTTTTGCCTAAATGATTGTACCCACAAGATACTGTAAGCCTGTAGCTATTTGTGCCTCTTTTTTCTATAGCTGCCATTATAAATCCTCCTACATTCATAAATATGGCCACTTTCACTTGCATTGAAAGTGGCCATATATTTTACTGTTGTCCATAATTAGAGAAGTTTGTTATATAGAGCTAGCTTGGTATTTTTTTTATTTTACTTATTTCGCTGCAATTAGTGCTTTCACTGCTATACTTTGAAGCCTTGTTATCATGCATATTGGTGTAGGTGATTTTTATTAATTCAGATAGAAAGGTTTCAAGGTCTATTAGTATTTTGCCTCTACCAGCACCTACCTTGAAGTAGGGGTACTCTCCATTCTTTATTCCTATTCTTATGGCATATTCACTTAGGCCAGTAAATGCAGAAGTCTCTTTTATGGTTAGCATTTTTTTCATATCTTACTCCTTCAAATAATTTTTTTGGCGCGAATAATTCACAATAATAATATCTAGCTAATTCTTTAATAGTTACGATAATCTCAAAAGGTATTAGGTCTTAACGGCTCTTCTAATCTGCTTAAGTAAAATATGTTTCCATATTTCCAAATTTCCAATTGAATTTGTTAAAAGGTAGTTTTAATAGTGCATGTAATCTAAGTAGTCTCTCAGTTGAATTCCATCGAAGCAATGTACGTTGTTTTTATTTGGATAATCAGTAGTGCGTCTAGCATAAACCTCATGTTCAGGCTTTGTAATGTAGGCGTTAAACTCTTTTTTTCCAAAGGGTCTAACATTAATGCTTTTACAGAAAGTGCAATACTCATTATAAAGGCGTTGCTTTGACACTTTAAAGTATTGCTCAGTTTTGCATGTAGACAGTTGGCTTCCAAAATAGTCTTTTAAAAGATAGCATTTGTCATGCACAAATGAAAATATGCTGTTTGACTCCAACATAAATTTATTTTTTAAGCTCCCATATTCTTCGTCTTCATAAATTTCAAAATTATAATTCATTAATTTAACATAACCTTGAAGTATCCAAACCATTATATAGTAGGCCTCTTTTTTCATTTTATCTAAAAGATAAGGATCAAGCTGGCGGTTTGATTTATAGAACTCAATAAATATCAAGCGGTTAATAAAGCCATCAGAGCAATCCAAGTCATCAATGTTTGGAAAACCATTACCGGCAAAAATAAATCTTGCCGTGTTTATAAAACTAAAGGGTTTTTCGTACTTCCTCTCGGCCAACACCCTATCTCCGCCAACTAGACTTTTAAGCAAGTTTACATCATTCAATCCAGTGTTTGAAAATTCTGAACACAGATTAATTAGCTTATTTTGAAGCTCAGCTCTATTATTTTTGTTGGTTAATTGATGTAATGGGATATTTGAAATATTTCTGCCTCCAAATAAAATCTCAATTAATCTCAAAAATGTACTCTTACCGCTATCTGGGGCACCAATTATGAAGAACGCTTTTTTAATCGGTCGCTTTGCTAGACAAGAAGCAAGCATATTTTTAATTGCATTTATTTTACTGTCATTACAAGCAGTTGCGTCCTCTAAAAAGTCTCTAAAATATGGACACATGTCGAGTAGGTTATAGTCACTATAATCATACCAAAAGTTATCTCTAATCTGTGTATCTAAACAATTAAAAAGGGGATACTCAGGAGAATGGGCGAAAACTTCAAGTGTATATGTATCCAAAACCGCATTTTTAAAGTTAATTAGACTAGAATTTATTTCAAAGTCTCTATTAGTAAAATAGTAATGGCATTTGGGGAGTAAAAGTTTAACCACTTTTTGATAACTTACAACTTCATACTCAAACCTTGGAATAAAGCTAACCATCTTAGCAAGCTCAATTTCATCTAACGGAGCATAATGCGTTCCGCAGAAATAGTAAATTTTATTATCATAGCTTGCAAAATAGCAGTTTTCCAGTAGCTTAGTTATTAAATGTTTAAATTTTTGTGTTGTTTGTGACTCATTATGTAGATCATATTCGTAAGATGCAGCAAGATTGCTAGACATTAAAATCACCTCTCTAAACTTTTCTTGAATTATAACCTACAAATATTATGAAATGATAGGGCAGCATTTTGTTAATCAAGATTTAAAAGCGGCAAAATTAAGAAAACTTTTAGCTATTTTTTAAGGTTTTACACAAAAGTTTTTTCGTTTTACATAATAAAAAGGGTAGTAAAATTTAAAAAGCATAAAAACAATTGATTTAACAAGAATAATGCAAGTATGTTAAGAAAAATATTGTTAAATTGGCAAAATAACTATTATACCGTTAAATAGACTAAAAATGAGATGTAGAACAAAAGACTAAAAATGAGATGTAGAACTAATGACAAGAACGGCATAGCCTAATCAATATATTGTGGATAATAGTTTTTGAAATGCAAAAACGCTCGAAGGATTTACCTTATCGGGCGTTAATATAGATTGAAGGTACTGCTTCTCTAGGCAGTATTTGAAAAATAAAAGTTGGACAAATACCCTGTATGTGGTAAAGCAAGGAAAGCATAAGGGGGAAAATAATATGGCGGTAAGAAGATATGAATTAACTGAAACAGAGTGGGATAAATTGAAAGATTTTCTTTCACCTGAACGAACAGGAAAAAAAGGCAGGCCATCAAAAGACAATCGAAACATGCTTATTGCGATGGTGTGGATTGCTCGAAGCGGTGCGCCATAGCGTGATCTTCCTGAAAGGTATGGATCTTGGGAAACAGTTTACAGTAGATTTCGCAAATGGATTGATGATGGCATCATAGATAATATATTTTGTTTTTTATCTCTGTAAGCAAAGCTTACAGAAATCAGCTTGGATAGTACAATAGTGCGTGCCCACCAACACTCGGCAGGTGCTAAAAAAGGGGCG
>CAYWBF010000206.1:0-5408 GCA_964456085.1 uncultured Eubacteriales bacterium | reverse complement strand
ACTTTTTCTGCAGCTTCATAAGCTTTCAAACGATGATTTTCTATTAAACGTTTTGCATACTCCATTTTTCGCCTGTTGACATAATCGCTAAACCCTTCTTTTGTTTCCTTTTTAAAAAGGCTGGAAAAGTAGCTTTTGCTTATGCAGCAAATTTGTGCGGCAGTATCTAAGGTAATAGTTTTGTCTATATGTTCGTCAATATATCGTTTTATTTTAATAATCTCCGGTCGAAGGCAATGCCCAGCTTGAGCCTTCATTTCATTTGCTATATATGACAGCATTTTCGAGAAATAGCTTTGGATACTCCAAATACTATCGGTATTAATAATAGAATCAATAGGCGAAAACTTACCTACCAAACCTTGAGCCATCTTAGGATTATACATTTTACAAACACGTTCTAATTCATAGCTTAAGCCAAGCATAAAATTTTTCACCTGCTCAGGTTCAGAGCGTTCGTTTACAAAGTTTTCTATTTCTTTAAATATGATGCTTTTACATTCTTCAAAACCTAAGCTTACAGCTGCATTGTTGAATTTGTCTAAAATGCCATCCTTTTCTTCGTTAATAGGCTTAAAGGCAATATTTTTTATTTCCTCGTACCAAACACTACTTTCTGCATTATAGAAAAAACAATGTTTGTAAGCCTTTTTGCTTTCGTTAAATTTTTCCCTTAATAAAGAAATGTTAAAAGCTGGCGAACTAATTCCAAATGAAATGGTAAAGTTAAGATATTTGTTTATGCCTTTGTTCACGTATACGCAAAAATCATCAATACTGTTTTTATTAGTAACTTCTATAATAAATACATAATATCCATCTTTCCACTCTATAACGTCTCCTTTACAAAATGCTTGAAGCAATTCCTCAAAAATGTTTATACTTGAAAATTTTAAAAGCTTTTTATCAAGCATTTTGCTTTTATGAAGAACAGTTCTATATTCATTGATACCTGCGAATAAAACTACGTAGCTTTTAAAAGGCCATACTCCTGACAAACAGCTTATATTTTTTACGAAAAGTTTGTAGTCTATATTACCGTGTAAATAGGTTTGTATTAAATCCTCCTTGATAGTATAGGTATTTTGTTGCATAGTATCAATGTTTATTGGCGGCTTTACATTTGGTTTTTCTTCTAATTTTATTTCTTTTTTTATTTCCTCTCCAATTTTTTTCATAAGCTCAAGCAAAGACTCGGGTTCCAAAGATAACTTTAATATGTAATCCTCGGCGCCTAATCTTATAGCCTGCTTTACGTAGTCTATTTCGTTATAACAACTTAATACAATAATTTTTATATGTGGAAATCTTTCCTTTGTTTTTTCTATTAATGTTAACCCGTTCATTTCAGGCATCTTTATATCTGTAATAACAATGTCTGGCTTAAGTCTTTCTATTAATTCAAAGCCTTCTATGCCGTTTTCTGCTACCCCTGCAATAACAAAGCCATGCTCTTCCCAGCTTATACATGATTTAATTCCTACTCTAATAAGCATTTCGTCATCAATAATTATTATTTTGAACATATTCATCCTCATAAAATAGGTAAAATCAACCTTACTAATGCGCTGCCGTTTTTTTCCAATACTTGCAACTTATATTTTTCTCCATAACGTAACTTTATTCGCTCTGAAACATTATTAAGGCCAATACCATTTAATTTTATCCAATCAGTTCCTTCGTTTAAAATATCTGAGGGAAATCCACATCCAGAGTCCCATATTTCAATTATCATTGTGTAATCATTATTATAAGCTTTTATTTCAATTATACCTTTTTTAAATTTGAGACCGTGAATTATGGCATTTTCTACTAAAGGCTGCAGCAATAGCTTAATAATTTTACAATTATACAGACTATCATCAATATTAGTTTCCAAGGTAATTACATCGTTGTATCTTATGTTATGGATGTAAATATAGGCTTTGAGTAGTTCTAGTTCCTCTTTTAGAGTAATTTCTTCATTCCCTTTGTTCATGCTTACTTCCAACAGTTTCCCTAGTTCTGTAATCATTTTTGCTACTGAAGTATTTCCATTCATTATTGCCGACCATTTAACAGTATTTAAGGTATTAAACAAAAAATGTGGATTTATTTGTGCCCTTAATGCCTCATACTTTAAATTCGCACGTATTTTTTGTTCCTCCAAAGCCTTTTGAATTAATTCCTGAGTCTGCTCTATTAAATAATCAAAGCTTGCGGCCAAATCATATACATCATCCTTTATTAGACTTTTTGTTACTGGTGTCAAGGATTGTGAAGAGAGGCTGTAGTCACCTATTTGTATATTTCTTATTTTACTTATTAAATTTTTCAAAGAGTTTGTTGTGTAAATAATTAGGCATATGCTTATAATAATAATAAGAACGAAAAACACAATACTTACTGTAAACGTGCTTTTTTTAATAGCATATATTTTTGAAACTATTTTATCATACTCCATAATGCTCATAAGTGACCAACCAAATTTATTAAGACTGTATTGATTAATTATATATTTTTTGCCTTCAATTTTAATTATCTGACTATCCTGTAGGTTTGAGGCTTGAGTTATATTAATATCAGCTCCAGTTTTACATATAATTTCTCCTGCTTCGTTTAAAAGCATCATTGTGCTTCCTTCAAAGGCATTCAGCAATGCCGTTATATTTTCTGTGGATAGATTAATCATAATAAGTCCTAACAGCTTGCTTGTATATTCATCACGTATTACTTTTTGAACAGAAATAAGGTTATTGACTTTTTTTTGTTCTACCTCATTGTGATAGCTAAAAGGTGCAATCCAATATAAACCAATATTCTCGGATTCATATGAAGAGAGCCATGCTGAATCTTTAAAATTTTCGCTGTAGAGTTGCTTTACAGAAAAGCTATCTGTAATATCGCTACTGCAAAACACCAAGCCATCTCCAGAAATTATTAGAACATCCGTTATATAATTATAAAAAATACTGCTTTTTGTATAGTTAAGTCTATTTTCTATGTGAGCTGTTCTTAAAATATCTTCTGTTGATAATTTGTATAAATCCTTCTGATTTGATTTTTTCGTTCCATTTCTTAAATTAGAAACAATAATGCTGTCAGTATTTAGTATGTTTGTAAGTTTTATACAGTCATTACAAATGGTCTCAATATTTTTACCCATTTGTTCTAAATTTTTTTTTAGCATATCGTATGCCTGTTGCCGCAATGCTATTTCAGCTTTTTGAAAATTATAATTTGTTAAATATAAAGAAGGAAGTATAACAAATAAAATTATTATTACTGTTATCCTAACTTGTAGGCTTTTAAATAGTTGTCTTAATATTTGCATGACTTACCTTCTTTCAGATTATTTCGTGTGTGATGATGACTCCGTGATTCACGGAGTCATCATCACACTGGCATGAAAAGTGGGTAGCCTTTTTTTTATATTCCATTTTAAATTTTACCAAATATAACCTCAAACTCTCTTAAGTGCAATCTATGTAATAATCTAAGAACGGTTATTACTTAGCAATTTTAAAGGACTTGCATTGATTACAATATTCACATGATAGTCTCACTTTCCATCAGCAAACTTCAAATCATCTTCAAGCATATCTTCAGGATGAGTAAGGAAATGCATACAAAGCTCTTTTAATATATTCATAAAGTCGACAAGATTTTTACCAGCTAATTGGGCTGCTTTTGCCAAGCTAATTTCTTAAGATACAGTTATTCCTCGGGCAAGACTTAACTGTAATTTATCCTTTAATCTTGTTCCCGTTTTGCGCAAAGATTTAACTTCAAAAATTATCATCGGGTATAGCTAGACTTATGTTTTACATATTATCACTCGTTGTATTAATTCTCTAATCTTAATTTAATCAAATAATATTTTGACTCAGCAAGTTTTTATAAGGCATTTTCAAATTATGTATAGAAATGGCGCGATTTTTAATAATAATTTGTTTCCTATGAGGCTAAAAATATGCTTATGGTATAAAAACATAGCCTAAATTTCTTTAATTAATATGAGTTTTTTCAAAAGCGCACCTTAATTAATTCCACAATCCTATTTGAAAAAAATCATTAATAGAATAAAGGGAGACTAAATTCCCTTGGTAACAAGGGCGCACTTATACACCCTTCCTGTGAGCATGTTGAACCCATAGATTCAACATGCTTTATTTTTTTGTTTCCAACTAATCTCTCTTTTTCAAAAATACTTGCAAATAGTATGGAAAAAACTCATTTATCATTTTCGCAAGCAGTGTATTTGGTGCCCCAAATACACTGCTTGTTGGGGAACTCCCCTGTCCCCTTCAAAAAAATTCGCATTCGCATTTTTTTGTTAAGTGCTTTCAGAACTGCTACGGGCATTCGCTCACGCTCATTTACCTTAAAATAATCTCAAGCATCATTTGTAAAAATGTAAATTTTTTTAGAATCTTTATTATCAGTGGTACTCTCAATTTTAATGTAATTGAGGCTTTGCAATTCTATAATAATATCATCAAATTCGTTTTTTGTAATCTTATACTCTTTAAAAATATCATCTTCATCTGAAAGCTCAAGTCTATTATCTAAAACATAAAGTTGCAATTGCATATACAATCCTTTTGCTTCTAAACTAAGTCTATTATCAAACATTATTTTTCGTATAAGTGGGGTAATAACTGTAACATTCTTTTCATCTGAACGGCCTAATAAATAATCGGTAGATACGTTAAAAAATTTTGACATTTTTAATAAATTTTCGTTACTTGGGCTTTCGGTTGCTTCATACCGCTGATAGTTACGTTCAGTGATAGATAAAGCGTTAGCCATTTGTCGTTGTGTTAGCCCTCTTGCCTTGCGTAATTCTTTTACTCTTTCTCCAAAGGTTGCCATAAAAATTCTCCTAAAATTTTTGTACAGACTATTGACATGACATATATTTGCCGTGCATATTGGGTGCAGCGAACAAATATGACGTGTTAGTTTTTATCGTGTCATATGTATTTATATTAAAACAATTTTGCTAAAATGTAAACCCATAATTCTGTCTTTTACTATCTAAAATTTATCTACTATCTGCTATTGATCAGACGCTTGGTATTGAAGCTGCTGAATGCAGTGCCGCAAACTTTGAGGTAATGTGTGAATCATCAGATAATCAGCATTTCCAAATTTTTGCGACACAATAGATGCAAATTATACGGGGCAAGAACCGCAGAATTTGAGGTTGTATTATAGTCATAACAAAGACAGTGATAACAAGGATAGTCATATAAATACTGTTATTAATCCTGTCATGTCTAGTCAGTCAGAAAAAATGGACAGACAGGACAAAGACAAGACTGTTGATATATCTCAAGAAATTAAATCCTACTATGAGTTGATAAAAGGAAATATTGCCTATGATGATTTAGCAATATCAAGACCTCATGATATAAAGCTGGTTG
>CAYWBF010000205.1:0-5417 GCA_964456085.1 uncultured Eubacteriales bacterium | reverse complement strand
TATCTCAAAGTACAAACAGGAGAGGATCAGGTAAAAGAGGTATCATTTATATATTACAAGGGCATAAAGAAGGAAGAAGAAGAAAAGGATACTAAATAAAGCATTAAGTAGGTGATTTTATGCAGATTATTCCAAACACAATAATTACGGAAATAACTGCATCTGAAAAAATTCAAGCAGATAGAAAACAGGGAAGTGTCTATCCGAATAATTTTGGCCAGGAGAGTTTCAAGGCTGTTTTAGAAAACAAAATTTCGGAAGCAAAACCCTTGCAGTTTTCTAAACATGCCAACATTAGACTTAACTCTCGGGATATTTCACTTACTGCAGAACAGCTCCAAAGAGTTGAGGACGGCATTAGTATGGCGAAGGCAAAGGGTGTTACCGATTCCTTGGTCATTGTTGATAATGTGGCACTTGTTGTTAATGTGAAAAACGCTACAGTCATAACAGCTATGAACCAAAATAGTAAAAACGTGTTTACTAACATTAATGGTGCAGTTTTTGTTTAAATTAATTTTGCTGAAGATTTGCCGGGCCTTAAAGGGGGGCATTTTATCTCTGAACGACAGACGAGATTGCTTCAGCGTAAAATGGAGGTAAAATTATGCTACGTTCAATGTATTCCGGAGTTTCCGGTTTACGTGTTCATCAAACTAAGATGGACGTAATTGCAAATAATATTTCAAATGTTAACACCACAGGCTTTAAATCAAGTAGAGTAACCTTTAACGAGGTTTTCAGCCAAACTCTATCCAGTGCCGGCGGTCCTAACCCTCAAGTAGGACGTGGCGGTACAAATCCGATGCAAATCGGTCTTGGCTCCAACGTATCCTCTGTTGATAAAATTATGACTGTAGGTGCGGCTCAAAGAACAGATAATCCATTTGACCTTATGATTCAAGGCGACGGGTTTTTCGTAGTAGGGGATAACAACGGCCAATATTTTACTAGAGCCGGTGCTTTGAAGCTTGACCTTGACGGCAACTTAGTTAACGCCAGTGGTTTGAAGGTTTATGGATGGGATGTTGTATCCGATCCAGCCAACCCAGGTGAAAACAAAATCCAAAAGGCCAAGGTTAAACCTATCCAGATTAGTGGAGAAAAGGAATATATTACACCTAAAACTACTACAAATATTAGCTTTGCCGGAAATCTTAATGCTGTAGCTGACGGAGCTGACGGTGTTGAGAGAACTATGAGTTTTTATGATAGCTTAGGTAATAGGTATGTTGCTGATATCAAATTTGTGTATAATTCTACTAATAAGGCCTGGGAATATAGGTTAATGAATGAGGTTTACGTTAACGGCGATACTTCAACTAACCCTCTTTATTTAAGTCTAACTACTGGCACAACTCCAAATATGACTAACTCTCAGGGTCTTGTTAGCTTGACCTTAAGCAGTGCACCTGCAGCACTTGCATCTGTGACTATTGGGCAAAGTGTATTTGGTACAAATGGTTTAATCGCTAGTGGAGCAAACAGTATTTCGTCGCTTAAAATTCAAATAACACAAAGCCCGGCATTAACTCCTCCTCCTCCAGGCACTAATAATGGTGCAACAAACCCAATGGCAACCTTCGGTAAAACGGAAGCAGACGGAAAACAATACATCTACATGGACTTCCGTGGCATGACCCAATTCGGCAACGAAACCTCCACGGTCAAGGTAAATAAATACGACGGCAACGGCCCGGGGCGACTGAACGGCATAAGCGTGGACAGTAACGGAAAAATTATGGGGCGGTACAGTAACGGCTTGCTAAAGCTGCTGGGGCAAATTCCAGTGGCTAACTTTAAAAATCCAGCCGGTCTTGAAAAAGTCGGCGACAACCTTTTTGTTCCTACAGGCAACTCCGGCGAGTTTGATGGCGTAGGTGACGAGATTCAAGCCTCCGGCGGCAAGCTTCTAGGCGGTGTATTGGAAATGTCAAACGTTGACCTTTCATCCGAGTTTACAGAGCTTATAACAACTCAAAGGGGCTTCCAGGCAAATTCAAGAATTATTTCTACATCAGATGATATTCTTCAAGAGCTTGTAAATCTAAAACGATAATAAAAAATAAAATCCCGTACCGATTTTTTGTAACGTTACAAAAAATCGGTACGGGTGTGAATCAATTTTTTGTAATGTTACAAATTTTTGGTACTAAGGTGTACCGAATTTTTGTAACGTTACAATTAAAAGTTACAATCCAAATAGACTGATAAAATAACCCATGGGGGTATAAATATGATTCTAGTGACACGTCTTAACAACGCTGAGATGGTAATTAATTGTGATTTAATTGAATATATTGAAGCAACTCCGGATTCGACAATAACCATGACTACAGGCAGAAAAATAATTGCTAAGGAGTCTGTTGATGAGATTATAGATAAAGTTGTTGAGTTTAAAAAGAAAATTTACTATAAAGCTTAGGGGGAAATTTTGTGGAATTAGGTTCACTTATCGGTTTTTTGGCCGGTATCTTTTTCTTAGTTTTTTCGATTCTTCTAGCCGCTACATTTAATATAGGAAAGGCCACTAAAGGATTTATTGACTTGCCCTCTGTTATGATAGTTTTCGGCGGTGTTATGTCTGCTACCTTTATAGCTTTTCCTTTAAATAAGGCTTTAAACGCATTTAAAAACGTAGGCAAAATATTTAATCCTCCAAACTTAAATCCAGCAGAGGCTATCTCAACTATAATCCAGCTTGCCAATTTAGCAAGAAAGGAAGGTATCCTTGCTCTTGAGGAGGCCGCAAATAATATGGAAGATACCTTTCTTCAAAAAGGTATTTTGTTGATTGCCGACGGTACAGACCCTGAGCTTGTAAGAAATATTTTGGAAACAGAGCTTGCATATATTGAAGGCAGGCACAAAGAGGTTTCTGGCGTTTGGGAGTTCATAGGATCACAAGGTCCTGCATGGGGTATGCTTGGTACGCTTATTGGACTTATCATGATGCTTCAGGACATGAGCGATTCAAACTCTCTTGGCCCTAAAATGTCTATAGCTCTTGTAACTACCTTCTACGGCTCATTAATAGCCAACCTTTTTGCCAATCCTATTGCTAACAAGATGAAGGGGTTCAGCGCTGACGAGATGCTTATGAAGGAAGTTTTAATAGAAGGAATCTTATCAATTCAAGCCGGTGAAAACCCAAGAATTATTGAAGAGAAGCTTAAAGCCTTCTTATCCCCTGCTTTAAGAGGCACCGTTCAAGGAGCAGCAGGCAACCCAAGGCAGGGCGGTGGTGAATAATGTCTAAAAGAAAGCAGGAGGAAGGGAAAAAAGGCTTAGACGAATGGATGGGAACCTATGGTGACATGGTTACTCTTCTGCTATGCTTTTTCGTTTTGCTGTACGCTATGTCTACTGTTGACGTGAGCAAGTTTCAAGCGGTAGCTGCGTCCTTCTCAAAGATGACTATAAGCATTGTTCAATCCGGAGGTTCTGATGGAATAATGGAAATGCTTGGTAATGGCATAATCCAAATGCCGGTTGTTAAAACCCAAAGCATTATTGACAATAAAAAAAGCCAGCAGGAATCTCAAAAGGAAATGAAACAGATGTCCTCTGATTTCAAAACATACTTTGCCGAGAATAACCTGCAAGACCATATAGAAATGAAGGTTACGGAGGATTCTATAACCCTTAATTTTAAAGACGGTATACTTTTTGACGTTGGTAAGGCCAATATCAGACAGGAAGCTCTATCTATATTAGACATGGTAGCTACTGAGCTGCTTAAATTTCCGGAAAACGCTATTGTAATAGAGGGGCACACCGACAGCGACCCTATTTCTACACCTCTATTTCCAAGCAACTGGCATTTGTCCTCATACAGGGCGATAAATGTTGGTATATTTTTTCAAAATGACAAGGGCATTGACCCTTCAAGAATATCAACCTCAGGTATGGGGGAATTTAGGCCTGTGGCTCCAAACGACACGCCAGAAAACAAAGCTAAAAACCGCCGTGTTGAAATTAAAATTATGAGTAAGTATTACAACGAATAGCAGGGTGTAACTTATTAAAAGAAATAAATCAGCCTTTTAATTTGCTGCATTATAACTGTCAAATAGGGGAGTGAATATATTGGAAAAAAACAAAATAATGATGATTATTATAATAGCGCTCTTAGTTTTCCTTTTAGTTGCGATTGGTGTGGTTACCTTTACAGTTTTTCGTTTTCTTTCAGTCAACAAGGAGGCGGGGGATGTTCAGGCCAAAGCTACCGCCGTTAAGCTAACAGCCAAGGAAATAGATCTTGTACCCTTAAGCAGCCCAATTAACGCAAACCTTTTAACAGGCAGCGATAATGTAGAGCATGTTATTCGTGTTAGTATAACCATTGGTATTAACAACACAGAGAAAAAAGAAAGCCCAGAAATCAAAGCCCTTGTTGAGGCAAGCCAAAGCATTGTAAATGACTTGGTGCTTGGGGTTTTGAAAAACAAAACCTATCAGGAGCTTAACCGTCCAAACGGTAGGGATGTTCTAAAAGACGAGATTCTCCAGCAGCTTCAAATTGAGTTCGACTCAAATTTAATTGTGGCCGTGTACTTTGACGAGTTATTCTTGCAATAGCCCATGTAATCTATATGACCTGTAGTGATAGAGGCTTTGCCAATATATAAGGTGGTGAAAGGTTAATGGGAGATATTTTATCTCAAAGTGAAATAGATGAATTATTAAAGGCGCTCAGCGGTGGCGGCGACACCAGCGAGCTTGTTGTAAGTACAGAGAAGTCAAAAGAGGCAAAGGATTATAATTTTAGGCGGCCTTCTAAGTTCAACAAGGAACAGCTTAGGACGATGGAAATTATTTTTGACAACTTTGCCCGTATGCTTTCCTCTTTTATGACAGGCTACTTGCGAGTTTCAACCCATATTGAGGTTGCGAACGCAGAGCAGCTTACTTATAGTGAGTTTAACAACTCCCTTGTTAACCCTGTTGTGCTGGGTGTAGTAGCTTTTAACCCATTTAAAGGCTCCATTATTATGGAGCTTTCCGCAAATATTGCATATTCTATAATCGATAGAATTTTAGGCGGCCCCGGTATGAGCATGAAAAAGCTCCGGGATTTTTCCGAGATAGAAAAAATCCTTATGGAGCGTGTTATGAATCAAATGCTTCAATATTTGATTGAGCCGTGGGAAAATATTTCAAAAATCAAGCCTGTGCTGGAAAAAATTGAGACCAACTCTCAATTCGCACAAATAATTTCGCCAAATGAAATGATTGCCCTTGTTACTTTAAATATAAAGGTAGGAAGCTCCGAAGGGCTAATGAACTTTTGTATACCTCACTTGGTAATAGAGCCTATTATGGATAGGCTTTACACCCGATATTGGTTCACCTCCCCAGAAAACGACGGCTCCGAAGCAAACCGTGAGGACATTGAGCTTCAGCTTGAAAAGGCA
>CAYWBF010000204.1:0-5427 GCA_964456085.1 uncultured Eubacteriales bacterium | reverse complement strand
CGTCCAACCTGTGATGCAGCTAGAATGAATAATTTTTACGAAATTCAGTATCTTGCTTTTCTATCGATTTTGATGAGCGGCGACTGTTTTGTGGCGCTACCTCATAACCAACGTCCCGGCGAAACATACGGCTTAAAGCTTCAAGTCATTGAAGCCGACAGGGTGTGCAATCCGTACAATGCAAACTCCTCACAAAATATTTTAGGGGGCGTTGAGCTTAACCAAAACCGAGAAGTTGTTGCTTTTTGGATATGTAAAAAGCACCCCCATTCAACATCGTTCACGATGGACGACTGGAAGGACTACAACCAGTTTGTACGAGTTGAAGCCTATGGAGCTAAAACAGGAAGACCAAACATATTGCACCTTAAAATTGATGAACGACCAGACCAGAGGCGTGGTGTTCCCATGCTTGCCCCTGTCATTGAAAGCTTAAAGCAGCTAGGAAGGTACACCGAAGCGGAGCTAATGGCCGCTGTGGTTAGCGGTATGCTGACAGTTTTCATTGAAAGCCAAGCCCCACAAGCTGCATTTGACGAATTTAGTTTTTCTCCGACTGCTGCAACAACCGAAGATACAAACACATCAGGCTATGATTCTCTCCAACTGGGTAACGGCTCTATAGTTGCTCTTAACAAAGGTGATAAAATCAACGCTGTAAACCCTAGCCGCCCCAACACTGCTTTTGAAGGCTTTGTGGAAGCAAATAGCAAGCAAGTAGGGACTGCCCTTGAAGTGCCTTATGAGTTGCTTATGAAACGTTTTGATGCAAGTTATTCAGCGGCAAGAGCCAGTTTACTTGAGGCTTGGAAAATGTTCAGAATGAAAAGAGAATGGTTTGTAAATGATTTTTGCCAGCCGATTTATGAGGAATGGCTGACAGAAGCCATTCTCAAAGGGAGAATAGCCGCACCGGGATTCTTTGAAGACCCAGTTATTAGAGCCGCTTATTGCCGCTGTGAATGGAATGGACCTTCACAGGGTTCAATTGACCCACTTAAAGAAGTGATAGCAGCCGAAAAGCGTGTAGCCAACGGATTTTCTAACAGAGCCAAGGAAGCCCAAGAACTAACCGGCACCGATTTTGATTCTAATATGCGCCTGTTACAGCGTGAACAGGCTTTATTGAATAACATTCAAACTATGAAAGGTGGTGATAAATAAAATGCAGTGGTTTAAAATTACAGCACAAACAGCCGACAGCGCAGAATTGCTTTTGTATGGAACAATAGGTGACGGCTGGTTTGACGACAACAGCTCAATAAGCTTTGCCAATACCCTCCAAGGGCTTAAAAATGTTTCAAACATAACTTTGCGAATCAACAGCCCCGGCGGCGAGGTTGTGGCGGCGCAGGCTATTTACAATCTTATCAAGAGCCATTCAGCCTATGTAACGGTTATTATTGACGGCTTAGCCGCTTCTGCCGCTTCCTTAGTTGCTATGGCTGGAAATAGAATAATAATGCCGTCAAATGCGATATTAATGATACATAACCCTAGCGCATATGTAATAGGCGACAGCGCAGAACTTACCCATGCAGCAGAAGTGTTACAAAAAACCAAAGAAACCATGATAGCCGTCTACGCCCAAAAGACAGGAAAAAGCACTAACGAGTTATCAAAACTAATGGACAGTGAAAAATGGTTTACGGCACAGGAAGCACTTGACTATGGACTTATTGACGAAATAGACAGTACCGCAATAGTTAACTACATAAGCGGCGCAAATAACACGCTTACGATAAACGGCTTATCTGTGGAAATGCAGAAGTATAAAAACATGCCCATAGTAGCTATGACTAACCCAACAATACCACAAAAGAAAGGAAAATTTATTATGACAGCAGAACAATTAAAATCTGAAAACCCAGCAATTTACAATCAAATTTACAACCAAGGTGTAACAGATGAGCGTAGCCGCATTAAGGCCATTGATTCAATCAATGTGGGTGCAGCTTACGACAGTATTAAGCATAAGGCGAAGTATGAAACCTTTCAATCTTCCGGCGAAGCAGCAATAGCCATTATTAACGCTCAAACTGCTTCAATGAAGAACACATCAGCCGCCATAGCAGATGACATCAAAGCTTCCGGAGTGAATAGCATACCAATGGGCGAAGCTCCATTTGACGAGCAGGCCCCAGAGCAAACAACCATTAAAGGCTTGATTCAAAAAGCAATTGCCGCCGCAAATTCAAATATACAAGGGGGAGTTAAATAATGACCAATGTTTATGAAAGTGCAACACATCAATATGATGATTTACTTTTTACAGGGCAAATGCCTGTGGTTACGGACACCATTGCTATTCCGGCTGAATCAACCCTTACGAGAGGCAGCGTTATCACCAAAGACGGTACTTTAGTAACCACAGGCCAACCGCCCTATGGAATAATGGCTGAAACAATAATTACCGCAGATGAACCAGCAGAAGCGGCAGCATACCTAATGGGTGAATTTAATGCAAGCTCCCTAATAGTTGGTGGCGAAAGCACCGTCGAGGATTTTAAAGTTGAAATGCGTAACATAGGTCTTATTTTAAGAAACGTACAAAACGGAGGTAATAACTAATGAATATCAATTTATTTACACCACAAACAATGGGCGAAATGGTTCGCCAGATGATACCAACCAAGACTTTTTTAAGAGATACGTTCTTCCCCAAAACTGTAACTTTCGATAGCGACGATATTTTGATTGACTACAGCAAGGACAAACGTCACATGGCACCTTTTGTAAGCGAGCTGCTAGGTGGTACAACCGTAGCCAACGAAGGTTATGAAACGAGAAAATTTACCCCTGTACTAGTTGCGCCCCAAACCGTTACCAACGCCGGACAAATAAACTCACGCATGATGGGTGAGCCGTTATTTGGTGGAGTTTCTCCGGCAGAACGTGCAGCATTAAAAATCGGGGAGGACTTTCGCAAGTTAGAAAACATGATTACACGCCGTGAAGAATGGATGTGTGCACAGGTTCTGTTTACAGGTAAGATTCCACTAAAGGGCGTAGGCGTTAACAAGGAGTTTGATTTCGGATTTACGAACAAAGAAAAGCTTTCAGCCGCAGACGCATGGAACGCCCCTACATCAGACAACCCCATTCACTATTTACAAGACCTAGAGGAAAGAATTCATAAATCTTCCGGCTTGAATGTAGATATTGTAATTTTTTCAAGGGAAGCTGCTAAGGCATTTATGAATCACATGGGCGTGAAAGAAACCTTTGACAACCAACGTATTGCAGTAGGAACTATTGCACCAACAGACTTACCTAACGGTGCAAAATACTTAGGGCGCTTGCTAAATCCGGCTGTGGAGCTGTATATTTATGATGAATGGTTTGTTGACGATTTCACCGACCCTAAGAAGCCAGCTACAAAACCTATGGTTCCCGAAAAACATATCCTCATTGGTTCAAAAAGCATGCTTGGCTCGATGCTATATGGAGCCGTAACGCTGATTGATGAGGCTACAAAAAACTTTGTTACATATGAGGGCGCAAGAATAGCCGATAGCTGGACAACCAAAAACCCCGACCAAAGGCTACTAAGGCTCTCTTCTAAACCCCTCCCA
This sequence comes from uncultured Eubacteriales bacterium, assembly GCA_964456085.1. Taxonomy (GTDB): domain Bacteria; phylum Bacillota; class Clostridia; order Lachnospirales; family CAYWBF01; genus CAYWBF01. The sequence goes on along the minus strand of CAYWBF010000204.1, from coordinate 1,852 downwards.
GTACCAAGCTATTTTGACGGCTGGTTCGTTTCACAGGTGCTTGCGTAATTGGCTGTAGTTGCATTGGTAAACGTCTATAGTGGCCTTAAGGGCTATGCTGTGGGCGAGATTATCGAGAACCTTACGGCAAAAGAGGAAGCCCGGCTGGTTAAGCTTAAATATGCTAAGTATGTGCCGGAAATAAATAAAAAGGGCGGCAAAACGCCGCCCCGAAAGGAGTAAAAAACGTGGATAAGGAAATAACAAACCAAAGCTTGTCAAGTGTGGACATAAGCCCCGACTTTGAACGTTACCCAATGTATTTTTATCGTTGCACGTGCTGTAGTGTAAGAAATTTAGTAGACTGCAGGAAAATGCAGTCCGACATTCCTGTAAAATGCGTTCACTGTGGCCATAAAATGAATTAGGTTTATAGAAAATTTTTATTGAGTTTACTAGGAGAATCAGTTATAATTAATTTGAGATTAACGGGGCGAAAGCTCTTTTTTGCCGTCATTGTTTAGTGCAGTGGCGGTTTTTTTATTAAAACCCACTCATTACAACACAACACCCTTTGTAACAGCGTATACGCCTCTATAATTCATTTTCACCCTTATTGTGACTTGGGATTGTAAAAGTGACTAAATGTAATACAGGGCATTATGTGCAGAATTAGACGGGGCGGTAAAACGCCGTACCACCCAAGGACGCTAAAATTTCCCCTTGAAATATTTGTATAACAATCGTATAATGTGAATACAATAAAAAAGAGAGTGCGGCAAACACTCTCTTAATAAACGCACACCGCTGAAAAGGCGGTAGGCTTGCTAGTTATTAGTTTTGTTTTTAATAACCGCTTACCTTTCGCTTGGGGCGGTTATTTCTTTTTCTTAGAAATATATGTCAACAGAAGTAAAATAAAACTTCCAAACATGAGCATTAATACTAACGCTTCATAAACTGACATAAGGCCACCTCCTTTCGGAAGTGCAAACCTACCTACCCTTTTTGCTTTAGTGCAGATTCAGTATAGCAGAATATGGTATTTTTTCAAGACACTTTTGCTAATGTCTTTTTTTGTTACCTAAATTTCTTGACATATACCATAATGTATTATATGGTATAATGGAGTAAGTATTATTATAATTATGTATATAATAGTTATCATTTAGTTATATTTTTTATGATAATTATGACGGATTAAGCCGTCATAATTATATTTGTAATCGGCGTAACCAGCAAGTAGTTAGCAACCGATTACAATAAACACTGCTATTCTACTGAGTTATTAACCCAACGTAATCGGTGTAATCGGAAATAAATTATTCTATATATAATCGCATGTGCGCCTAGTATTTGTTATATATATATAGCCCTATATAATATAGTGTATCGTTTGACCGATTACACCAATTACACCGATTACAACCTAGGTTCTATGCGGTTTACAAGGTACTCAAAATATTTTTTCAACCGATTACACCGATTACCGTATTAACCTCTATGCAACACATTGGTTAAGTAACTGGTTAAAATTTTTGCTTGATTTTTACTGGGTTTGTGGCTATCATTAACCACATTAACCAGTATAACCAGTATAAATTTCCTCTATAAAAATCTTTTAAATATGTATATAATTATAAGCTACATAATAGGTTAAGAAAATAATATTCACTGAAAATAATTAATTTAGCCAACTCTTAGGAGTTGGTTTTTTTGTTGGAAACTTTTTAAAATATTTTTGAAAAAGGGGTTGACATACGTATCCACATAAGTTATTATATGTGTGGATACATAAGTGAGGTGATTAAATGAGTCCAAGAACAGGTAGACCAACCGATAATCCTAAAAGCTTAAGTACGAGGATTAGACT
>CAYWBF010000203.1:0-5469 GCA_964456085.1 uncultured Eubacteriales bacterium | reverse complement strand
CTTCATTGGAGTAGTTTAAAAACTGATTATTATTTAACTGGAGATGAACTTACTAGTAAAGAATTAATGACTATTGCTACTTCTTTATCAACAAATAATTCTTTAAAAACTGATTCTGTAGGAAAATAAAGCAAACTTGCTTTATTTTTTTTTTGTTATTTAGTATAATGTTATTTAGGTGGTTTATAATGAAAAGAAAAAATAACTTTAGAAGTGAAGAAAGTAAAGAAATATTTAATTTTTTAAAAATAATAATTTTATTAGTTATTGTAATAGCTTTAATATATGTTTTTACTAAAGCTTGTGTTGCTGATAAAAATAAAGAAGAAGCTAAAGCAGATGATAAAAGTTCTGAAGTAAGCATTAATTATAATGATATTACAATAGGAATGTTGTTAAGTAAATTAGATGATTCATATTATGTTATGGCTTATGATTCTAAAGCAACTGATAGCGGTTATTATGGTGTTTTATTAGATAATTATCGTAACAAAGAAAATGGTTTACCAATTTATTTTGCAGATTTAAACTCTATTTTTAATAAAGATTTTTATAGTGAAAAAATTAGTAATCCAAATGCTAAGACTATTGATGAATTAAAAATACTCAAAAAAGCTACCGGGGGAGATTCCCTGTTTTGCGAATTCAAAGGCGAAAATGGTTTTGAATTTGTCTATGATGGTCTTTTATGGTTCTGTATGAATAAGTTACCTCGTTTTGGCGGCGATAATGGCGAATGGGTTTATAACCGCATAATGCAAATACAGTGCGATAATAAAATTCCGACTAACGAGCAGGACAAATATTTACTTGATAAGATTTACGAAGAACGGAACGGAATAGTATATCAAGCTATTCAAGCCTTATTACAAGTTATTGCCAATGGATATGAATTTATACAGCCTAAAACCATAATAGATGCACGAAAAAGTTATCAAGAAGAAAATAGTACAGTACATAGCTTTTACAAAGAGTGCATGACAGAACGGCCTAATGGTCGTATATGCGACAATTGTACAACTCAAAGGGTTTTTGAAGTGTACAAGGCATGGTGCGGCGATAACAACCACGGATATGCTAAAACGGCTCGAGAATTTCGTAACGAGATATCGTCAATATTAGGCGGTAAGTTTGAGGAAGTAACCACAAAACGAAATGGAAGCACATTTTACAAGGTGGTAACACTGTCGCTTGAAGCTAAAACAATATATATAAAGCAGTACGGCTACGACAACACAAATTAAAATTTGTAGTAGTTGTAGTAGTACGGTAGTAGTTCTTTTTTCTAACTACTACCAAAGCAAACCCTTATGTATAGCGCATTTCAAAGGTTCTAGTAGTAGTTGTATTAGTATTTTAAATCCTTATATAATATTTCTTAAATATATATTAAAGAATATAAAATACTACTACAACTACTACCAAAGTGCTTCAACGCCTTGTGGGCATTGTGTTTCAACTAGTAGTAGTTCAGCAAATTTACTGCTACCAAACTACTACTAACTACTACCAACTCCACCTAACAATCAATACACATAAGAAAAATATACTACTACACCAGCAAAAATGCAAATCAAAAAGGAACCCCCCAATGACCGTAAACCTAAAAACAGCCAGTCTAATAACAGGCATATCATACCAAACAATATCACGCCACATCAAGGAGGGGATACTCCTTACTTCCGAGGACAACCCTCATAGAATTGAAATCATCGACCTCCACTATTACGCCAAACGCCGTTGGGCAGAAGGCCGTTGCCTTATGTACCCTGTAAATACATTTTCCCAGAGAGTAAGTTACTTTTATCAGAGGTGAAGCCATGAGCCACAAAGAAGTTTTCCGAACCGCCTACAATTTCCTAGACCAGAAACTTTCAATGCTGTCTAAATTAAAAACCCAGCAGGATTATGATACCTTTTGGGCTACGATAACCAAGGAGCTACCGCAGTTTGACCAATCAAATGATTTTTTATGCGATTTAATTTATGCTTGTGTCCTTGAACTTGAAAGGCAGCACCTTAAGGCGCACGAATCTAGGTAACGACAGGAGGTGACTACAATGGTGAATCAACTAAGAGACTACATAAAGTACCGCGCAAAGAAAGACATTGAACGGATATTTAAACAGAATGGCTTTAACCACAGAGCAGGCAAAGGTGACAGCCGTAGCATATTGTTTCCCGACTGGAATCCAGAAGCGGAAAGTTTATTCCTTACTGCACTAAGTCTGTGTAATAGCACAGGCAAACAAAGTATATACCGCAATCAATCCGGCTATTTTGACCCAACAGCAGGAGCGGCATTAACCAACACAATCAGTAGTGTAAAGCACTAACAGATTGTAATGTTACAGAAATATTGTATAAAATGCATTAAAAATTTTAAAAAAACTTTTTTAAAAAAATCTAGGTTCTTTCAGCATTTTTGCACCCTGCGGGTACGCGGGAGCGCATACCTTTTCTAGCCACAAATAAAAAATGAAGCACCGCCTTCCGCTTTTAAAATTAACAAATGGCTTTATATAGGCATTTTCAGGCATTACTAAGTGGTTATGACCGTGGCAAAGGAGTGGTTTTATGTTTGTAACAGCAAAGACACTTGCACAGATTTTAAGATTGTCGGAACGCCGCTTGCGTGAACTTAATAAAGGCGGTATTTTGACAAAAGACCCAGCAACAAAAAAATATGACCTTTCGGAAAGCGTTGGCGCGTACATAGATTACAAAATTGGGCTTGAAGTAGGTGGTGCAAGTGCAGATTACTTCACTGAAAGGGCATTACATGAGAGGGCAAAGCGACAAAAAGCCGAATTATCGTTAGAAAAAATGCAGGGTAAGCTTCACGAAGCAGCAGATGTGGAGCGTGTAATGACAAATATGCTTGTGAATTTTCGTGACCGCATGAGGGGGTTACCTTCAAGAATCTCCCCTATGGTTGTAGGAATAACAAATGCAGCTGAAATTGAATCATTGATGCTTGAGCAAGTTGACGAAGCACTATTGGAATTATCGGATTATGACGCAAATATGTTCAACGGAACGGAAGATGCCATTGAAGAAAACGAAATCCCCGAAGCAGACACAGAAACTGTTTAAAAAAATAGCGAAAATACTTAAGCCACCACCGAAGCTAACTGTTAGCCAATGGGCAGACAAGTTCCGAAAGCTACCCCCAGAAGCTTCTGCTGAACCCGGCTCATGGAGGACAAGCCGTGCACCATATCAGCGCGAAATTATGGATAGCTTAAACGACCCAACGGCACTGGAAACGGTAGTAATGTCAAGTTCGCAAGTTGGAAAAACTGAAATTCTCTTAAATATCATAGGCTTTTACGTTTCTTACGACCCTTCACCTATACTTATTGTTCAGCCAACGGAGCGAATGAGCGAGGATTTTTCTAAAGACCGACTATCGACAATGATTCGTGATTGCCCCATTTTAACGCAAAAGGTTGAGGCTTCAATGGCAAAAAGTAGCAATAACACAATTCTACATAAAATATTCCCAGGCGGTCATTTAACGATTATTGGTGCAAACAGTCCGGCAGGATTAGCTTCACGACCTATTCGCATACTTCTATGTGATGAGGTAGACCGCTTTCCGGCAAGTGCAGGAACCGAGGGTGACCCAGTTTTGTTGGCTGCAAAACGAACAGCCACTTTCTGGAACAGGCGTATCTTGAAAGTTTCGACCCCGACCATTGAGGGCACATCAAGAATCGAAACAGACTATTTAGCCAGCAGCCAAGGTGAATGGTGCCTCCCTTGCCCCTCATGTGGAGAGTACCAGCCGTTAAGCTTCCAGCGGCTTAAATTTGAATCGGCTGAAATGGAATGTTTGTACTGTAAGGCACTACATAACCAATTTGCTTGGAAGCGTGACAACCAAAAAAACGGTAGATGGATTCATAAATCACCCGAAAACCCTATTAGGGGCTTTCACCTAAATGCAATGGCAAGCCCTTGGACGAAATGGGAAGCCATTATTGAGGATTTTTTGAAAAGTAAAGATAATCCCCTAATGTTGCAAACCTTTATAAACACGGTTTTGGGCGAAACTTGGATAGATAGGAGTGACAGCATTGACGAAAACGCACTAGAAAGCCATTTGCACAGATATAATTGCCAAGTGCCAGACGGTGTATTGTTTTTGTCAACAGGAATTGACATTCAAGCTGACAGATTAGAAATTGAAGTAGTAGGTTGGGGCGAAGGCGAAGAAAGCTGGGGAATCGAATATGCAATACTGCTTGGTGACCCAAGAGGGAGCAGCGTATGGAAAAGCCTTGACGAATTTCTTTTTAAACCTTTCCATTACGCAGACGGCAGAAAAATCAACATTGGTTGCACCTGTATTGACAGCGGTTTTTGCGCTGATGAGGTTTACCAATATTGCCGCCAACGTGAAAATTTAAGGGTATTCGCCACAAAAGGAAAAGGCGGCAACCTTCCAATGACCGACCGACCTAAGCGCAATAATAAGTATAAAGCAGCACTATTCATTCTTGGAGTGGATTCACTTAAAGATCTTTTTCATTCACGGCTAAAAATTAAGCACGAAGGTGCAGGATATTGCCACTTCCCCGTTGACGGTCACGCAGGATATACGCCAGACATTCTAAAAGGCTTCATTTCAGAGCAAAAAATACGTGAACCAACAAAAACAGGCGCATACCGCTACGTTTGGAAGAAAAAAGGCGGTGTTCGTAATGAACCGCTTGATTGTAGGGTTTATGCCATTGCTGCACTGAAAATTATCAACCCGAACTTTGAAAATTTGAAAAATGCAAGGCAAAATAAAGGTCATGCGCCCACACAACAACAAAGGGGCGCAAGGATTCTAAGCAAAGGAGTGACATTGTGACAAAAGACCTAGTAAAAACCAGACTTGAGCAATACTATGCCGCCGAAAAAGCAGTATTAACAGGTCAAAGCTACAAAATAGGCAATAAAGCGTTAACTAGAGCAAATTTGGCTGAAATTCAAAAAATGATAGGCGAATTAGAAAAAACGCTTGTGGCCTTGGAAACTGGTGCTAATCCATATGCACCAAGAGTTAAAAGGGTGGTGCCGCTTGACATATGAACCCTATTGATAAAATTGTTGAGTTTGTTGCCCCTGTTACTGCCGCAAAGCGAGCAGTGGCACGAACTCAACTGAAAATTTTGAATTCCGGCTATTCTGAACACGGTGCAAACCGCACAAAAACATCTCTGCTAGGCTTCCTTGGGCGAAGCCTAGCAGCTGATGATGATATTGTAGGCGGTGCAAGCGCAAACACCCTTGATACTCTCCGGCAGCGTTCACGAAGCCTTTATATGGGCGGTTCTCCTATTGCCACAAGCGCATTAAAAACCGTAGCCACAAACGTTATTGGCGCTGGGTTAAAGCTTAATCCTAATATTGATTATGAGTTTTTAGGCATAACATCCGAACAGGCCGACCAATGGGAAAAAACCGTTTTAAGGG
>CAYWBF010000202.1:0-5485 GCA_964456085.1 uncultured Eubacteriales bacterium | reverse complement strand
AACCCCCGAATGCAGGAGTCAGAGTCCTGCGCCTTACCGCTTGGCGACTGCCCATTGGTCAAGTATTTTTATTATAGCAAACTTTTTTTAATTGTCAAATATTATTTTTTCTGCCATATATCTTTAAAAATTCCAATGACTTCTTACTCGGGGACTAAAGTCTTGGGGGAACTGCACTCCCCCAACCCCCCTAGCCTAATAAATAATTATAAAATTCGTTGTGCATATAAAAATATTATTGTACAATATACTATGATTATATCAATTTGTTTTTTCATAACTAGGGGTGAAACAGATGATTTTTGATGATTTAATTAATAAAGTGTTTAAAAAAAGCAATAAGGACGAGGAAATAACAACTGAAACAAATAACGAGCCGCAAAGCGATGATGGGGATACTCCCGAATTTTTATCTGAGGATAACATACCCACTTTTGATAGCGGAACAGAATCTATGCCTATGGTAGATGACATATTTTTGGATTTACCTGAACAAAGCATGGAGAGCTCGGTTGTTAAGCCTGAAAATTCAAACTCTGATTTGCCTGAGCTATTTGCAAGCGGCGAGGCTCCTGATGATCCGCCAGATACACCTTTGCCCCAACCGGAGCCACAGGAAAAGCCAAAGGAAAAGGTAAAAAAATCCAGAATCGATATTCAGCTGGATGATTTATTAAGAAAGGACAAGGCGCATAAGCAAAAGGAAACAACTGTAGATATAAAAAAGGATTTTGTTAGCGATGTTCAGGTTTTTGATAATAAGGAAGATATTGATGAAACCGATGTAGAGCTTGTGCCGGAGGAAAAAATATTCGGCATATTGACCTTTAATGCGGCAATAGGCGCTACCGCCGGGTCTGTTCTGTTTCTTGTGCTTCTTATAGTTATAGTAAGAGTGCTAAATAACGGGATACAGGAAAACCTTCAAAGGATAGAAAGACATTCCCAAACCATAGCTCAGCCTATGCAGGTGGCTAACAATGCAAATTATATTTATCTCCAAAAGCTAGAAAAGCTGGGCGACGAAACACTTGTGATTCAAAAAATGCTTATTGACAGAATGGCTAATGTTTTCTACATAAGCAAGAAAATCAATCTCGATAATTACAACGTGTCCCTTGTGGACGATAAGGGAAACCTCTACGGAATTGACCTTACCTTTGTAAAAAACGAAAATCTTCCCCAATACGGCTCCACAGAGACGGTACTCCGTTTTGAGCCATTAAAAGAAGGGGTTGAAAAATTCACCTTATTTATCCATGAGCCGCAGACAAATAATTCTGCCATATTTAATCTGGACTTGGAGCATAAGCTTACCCAGTCCACACCCTACAGAATCGCTGTTTCACCTGTAGCCAAGGATAGCTCCCTTTCTGTATGGGCAGAGCTGGACAGAGCTATTTTTTCTAGCCAAGGCTCTATAGTAAATTACAGGCTAAGCTGGAGCGACGACAATAACACAATTTCTCTTGGCTCTAAAAATGACAGAAGCTTTGATAATATTGTTATGCAGGAGGGTGCAAAATCCGTTACCCCTACTAAGGCTCGTGCCAATGAATACACCTTTGGCGATAAAAACTCTATTCTCGGAAGAATGGACTTTGAGCCTATACGAAGCCTTGACAGTGTTGTTACCATAAGCTTTAAAAACCTGTATGAAAAAATCAACTACCCTGCCGAAATCCCTATAGGCGATTTATTTTTTGCCTCGGAGGAATCGCCGCTTGAATTTAATGTAGGAAGCAAAAAGGTGGTTTTTGAGCGTCTGGGAAAGGTCGGGGAAAACTACGTCCTTGTGCTTCATGCCGAGGACGAAATGGTGTACGCCGTTAGTAATCCGGAAAAAAGCCTAGACAACAGAACAGAAGTAATTTTGGACGCACAGCTTGTAGCCGAAACCATTTCAGGAATGGAGGTAGTTCTCGACGGCAACAACAAGGCCAGCCAAATAGGTACAGATATTCTTTTTAACGCAAAAAATGCCTCCGTCTTTATGGAGGGTATTCCACGGGCAAATTATAAGCTTAGGATTTCAAACATTTATTTTAAGCTTCATGAGGTTAACGTTGACTTGGATTTGTCAAAGGAGCAAATGACTCAATCCAGAGATAACGAAAGGTTTGAGAAGTTCATTACTGATGCATATCGGTCGATAATTCTATATAAATATGGCAAGGGGCCAAAGGAAAATATATCCGGCTTCTCCCCTACCCTTCTTGAGGACAGCAGCTTTATGTCATCTTATGAATCCGGCTCATACTCCGGCAACGATGGAGAAGGCTCCGTTCAGATTATTACCCTCTCAAAGGGCATAGAATATAATCTAGCCGTAGTCCAAGAAATGTGGAAGGAACCCGGCGGCTTAAACAAAATAACCTACCGCACCCACAAGATAGTTATTACAAACAATCAATGGGGCTGGGAAATTGCCAGTGATGAGATAATTAAGTAAAACGGAAAATTAATAAGCGAATTTTTTTTGGCGAGATAGATTCTATCTCGCCTTTTTTTCATAAATTTGCATTTTTAAAATTATCCGGTTTGAACATAATATTACTGAAAATCAAAATTTTATAAAGGAGAGTAGTTAGCATGAAAAAATTCATTACTGTATTAACCCTAGCCACTGTTGTTTTTTCAAGCTCCGTTGTATTTGCCAACGATATGAACGCTGGAAGCAGCCCTAATAATGCCTCAGTTTCCGGAGGAAACCAAGACGAGCTAAAGAAAAATTTTGAAAAATCCGTAGAGGACAGAAAATCTTACTTGAAGCAAATGTACGATGACGGAAAAATCAACGAAAAACGTTACAACCTTTGCCTTGAGTTAATTGACGAGCAAATCGACTACTGGACAATGGACAAGGAAGAAAATAAAAAGGACGAAAAATTTGAATTTGAGATTATTTATTTCCACGGTGTCACTGATGCCGGAAATAAAGGCCAAGGTGGTCAAGGTGGTCAGGGCAACCAAGGTCAAAGAATGGGCGGACAAGGCATGGGAGATAAAAACAGCCTAGGCGGCGGTGCCGGAACCCAAAACCAATTCGGCGGCTACACAGGAAATAGCTTTGGTCAAAACCAACCAGGTGGAAATAACGGCGGAAACCAAGGCAACCAAGGTCAAACCTTTAATTTTCAACCACAAGGTGCTCCAATAACAGGTGGTCAACCACAAGGCACAAACGGCTCTGCTGGGGTTGGTCAAAGAATGGGCAACACAACTGGTGCAACTAGTGGAATGCAAACACAACAAGTAGGCGGCACAACAGGCGGATCTGCTCAAACAATAGGAACAGGCGGTAATACAACAGGCGGCGGCGGAACAGCCGGCGGCGCTGCTGGCGGCGGCATAGGTACTACTGGTGGGGCCACTGGCGGTGCTACTGGCGGAACAACAGGCGGCGCAGGTACAGGCGGCGGCGGAATGGGAGCCACTGGTGGCAGCTCCTTCTATAGATAAAATTATTTTTTATAAAAGAAAAACGCCATAAAAGCATTTTCAGCTTTAATGGCGTTATTTTTTTGAGTTATGACACTTTATATGATAACTATACATAATCGCTGCCTTTGCAACATACTTTTTTTATGGTATAGTAAGAACCCTACATTACAGGAATTTCTCTAGGAGGAAATTAATGAAAATTTTAATAATTGATGGACAAGGTGGAAAAATAGGTAAAAGTATAATTGAGCAGCTTGTAAATGCACTGCCGAAAGCTACGCTAATTGCCATAGGTACAAACAGCCTTGCAACTTCTGCTATGCTTAAGGCAGGAGCAACAGCAGGGGCTACGGGTGAAAACCCGGTGGTGGTTAATGCGAAGGACGCTAGTATTATTGTAGGGCCAATCGGTATTATAATACCGAACTCTCTTTTAGGAGAGATTACTCCAAAAATGGCTTTTTCCGTTTCGGAAAGTCCGGCGGAAAAAATATTAATTCCTATTAGTAAATGTAAAACTTATGTTGCTGGTACGAAAGATTTGCCACTTGCGGCTTATGTTGATGATGCTGTTAAGATTATTTTGGGAAAGATTGAGGGTTAGACTTGGGGGAGCTGCACTCCCCCAAACCCCCTAGCTTACCCCCTAGCCTACCTAATCAAATTTTACTTGATTTTTTCAACAAAAACCGTTAAAATACAAAGTAAACTACCACTATGTAGTTTGAATCGGCTAAAGCTGGTTAAATTTATAGCGACTTAAGGTCAAGATTATTTGCTTGATGACTATAGACTTGGGGGAGCTGCACTCGCCCAACCCCCCTAGCTTAAGCGTGTTTCGTCATTTTTTGAGAGGAGCGAGATTTTTGATTTTTTTTGACAAGGCAACAAAAATTTACGAGAACGACGCAAAGGGAATTGAGAACCTTACCTTAAATATAAAAAAGGGCGAATTTGTATTTATAGTGGGTACAAGCGGCTCTGGAAAATCTACATGTATGCGGCTTTTGTTAAAGGAGATTGAGCTTTCACAAGGGGATATTATCATAGACAACGAGAGCATAAGAAAACTCCCGAGGAAAAAAATGCCCTTCTACAGAAGAAAGCTTGGGGTAGTTTTTCAGGATTTTAAGCTTTTGCCCAACAAAACAGTGTATGAAAATGTGGCCTTTGCAATGCAAATCGTAGAGGCGAATCACAGAGATATACGAAGGAACGTCCCTGCCGTACTAGCCATGGTTGGACTGCAAAAAAAGGCAAAGGCTTACCCCAGCCAGCTATCCGGCGGAGAAATGCAGCGTACTGCTTTGGCGAGAGCCATAATAAACAAGCCGCCAATACTGCTTGCAGATGAGCCAACAGGAAACCTTGACCCTGACACCGCATGGGAAATAATCAACCTTTTGGAGGATATTAACGACATAGGAACCACCGTTGTTATAGCTACTCATGCAAAGGATATTGTAGACCAGCTCCAAAAACGTGTTATAGCTCTTAAAAATGGCGTACTTTATAGGGACGTAGACGGGGGCGGCTATCCGGACCTTTTTTAAGCACAACGCCACCAACAAAGAGAGGTGATTGCTCTATTGAGGCTTAGAACATTAAATTACTATTTTAAAGAAGCATTTCTTAATCTGTTTAAAAATTCCTTAATGACCTTTGCGTCTGTAATAACTGTAGCAGCGTGTATTTTTACTCTGTCTGTGTTTTATTGTATAGCAATAAACTTGGACTATATACTCTTACAGGTAGAATCCTCCATTGGTATTGTTGCTATAGTTGAGGATGGCATAACTGCAGAGCAGGTTAATGAGTTATACAGTAGAATTAAAAATATTGAAAATATATCCGAGGTGACCTTTGTCTCATCCACCGAGGGGCTGGAAAGGTTCGCCAAAAAGCTAGATGACCCAGGGGAGCTTTTAGCCGGACTGGAAAAGGATAACCCTATTCCACGTTCTTTTGAAATTCAAATTACAAATATGCAGTACCAAGAAGCAGTCATCACTCAGCTTGAACGCTTAAAGCCCTATGGCAT
>CAYWBF010000201.1:0-5504 GCA_964456085.1 uncultured Eubacteriales bacterium | reverse complement strand
CAAAGCACCCGTCGTTAACCTGCTGATTTCTGCAAACCTCGTCCAGCTCTACTATTTTAACCAGCTTAGTGTCGTTGAAATCAGCAACAGGTGGGTCGTTAAAGGCAAGATGACCGGTCTCTCCAATACCAAAAATAACAATATCCGGCGGAAATTGGGTTAGCAAATCTGCGTACCGTTTACACTCCACCTCCGGGTCGTCAGCCTCGGGATTAAACAGCTCCACTCTGTATGGCTTTACTAAATCATAGAGCCTTTCCTTTAAAAAATTTCCAAATCCCTGGGGAGCGTCTTGGTTAATGCCTACATATTCATCCATATTAAAAGCAATTACCCTTGTCCAGTCAATTATCTCGCTTTTGCTAAGCTCTGCCAAAAATTCATTCTGTGAGGGAGCAGAAGCAAATACCATACTAAGGTAGTCCTTTGAGGCAAGTACATCGGCCATGGCTTTTGCTACTTCCTCTGCTCCCTTTGCGCCCATTTCTGCTCGGGTATCAAAAATTTGAATATTCAGTTCTTCGGCTTTCTTCTTTATTATTTTCATACTTACACCTCTTTCTTTAAATCAATAAGCTTTCCACCCTTAAATACCCTACAAAGTCGTATATCCTCGTCAAACACAATTAAATCTGCATCATGTCCAGCCTTTATATATCCCTTACTGCCTTCCAACCCCATAATAGAAGCCGGGGTTGCCGTCATCATTGTTACAGCTTCATTTATGCCTAAGCCGCATTTTTTTATGGCTGTACGCAAAATATCCATTGCCGTAGACACACTCCCAGCAAAAGAAGTAAAGTCCGGCATCCAAGCAACACCATCCTTTACAATAACCTTATGATTACTATCAAGACTGCCCAGTGTAAATTCACCCTCACCAAGTGCAGTAGCTCTCATACAATCCGTTACCAAGGCAATATGGTCTGCGCCCTTTATATTATAGGCAAGATGAACCAGCTCCGGCGGAAGGTGAACCCCGTCGCATATTAGCTCAACGGTAGTATCTGGAAGCAAATACGCTGACTCCACAACACCGCCGTAGCGTCTGCCGTTTCGCCTATGGACTACACTTGTACATGAGTATAGGTGGGTATAGTGGTTAAAGCCCCAGCTATGGGCTTCCTTTGCCTGGTCAAAGGTAGCGTCTGTATGTGCATAGGATAATAAAATCCCCTTCTCTCTTACAGCCTTAGCAAATTCCTCCGTGCCTTCAAGTTCCGGTGCGGCGCTCCATCGCATGATTATGTCGCCGTATTTTTCCAGTAAGGGTAAATATTCCTCCGGCTGTGGCGTTCGTAAGTATTCCTCCGGTTGTGCTCCCTTTTGAGAGGGTGCGAAGTATGGGCCTTCCATATGTACCCCCGGCATACAGGCAAAGTCTCCTGCTTTGTCCACCACCCCTTTGAAAACCTCCAAAAATCTCTCCGTATCCTCTTTACTGCCAGCCAAGGAGGTAGGGATTATTGTAGTTGCGCCGTTAATAAGGTGATACCGTGCAATTTCCAAAATAGCCTGCTCCGTACCGTCCATAAAATCATAGCCGCCCATACCGTGGGTATGAATATCAATAAGCCCCGGAGAAAGATATTTCCCTTCTAAGTCAATTATTTCAGTAACCATCGTCTCCTCACCATAGGGATGGGCGAAAATTCTTCCTTCATTAATATATATTGGCTCATTAATAATTTTGTCTGGGTATACCACTCTTGCGTTAACAAGCTTAATCATAAAATTCAGCTCCTTTAAGAAATTTATAATCCAAGATTTTTAGCCAAATAAATTTGCGACAGCCCGTTTACATCAGAATTAAACAGCAAATATTTATGGTCTGGAGAAAAAAATGGGTGTGGGTGGGCTTGCTGGTCTTTCCATGAGGTTTGAGGGTATATTAAGGATTTCACATTAAGGGTTGCGTCGCTGCCCTCTCCTAATGTTCCTATGACAAGCTCACTTTTTTCACCGTTAGGCTCATTTTCAAGTAGACAGTCGGAAACAAAGTATTTCCCTGTGGGGTCAAAAGAAAAATGTACGAAGTGAGGATTTTTAAAATTTCGGGTAAGCACGTTTCTGTATCCACCTTTGTTTTGTATACCCATATGCAGTCTTGAGGGCTGTACGGAAATAGGCGCTGATTCAATAAGGTGACATTCCGATTCTACATATGTATTTGATAGGCTGGTGGTCTGGTCGGCACGCCCAGTTAGCACAGACGAGAAGGTACCTGTTACTGCCGTATTTCGTGTACCCCTCCAGCATTGATGCCCTTGGCATTGCTCTGCGCCGTTGCGTCCCCAAGGGAATGAACGCATATTTATGCCGTCGTCGTTTACAACATGAATATCTGCCCCATGACCGCTTACCAGAGTTTTAATATTGCCGTTCTCATCACAGAAACAACCATGATTATGCTGAATAAGCAGCTCATGAGAATTTTCGAGGCATGGGTTGTATTGTGGGTGAACGTTACAGTAGTCCTCCCCTTGAATAACCACTCTGGCTGTAGCCTTCTGAATATCAAAACACAAAACCCCCCAAGGAGAATTTTGCATCACCCCATCGCCAAGAAAGGAAGCTGTTACAAATCGGCTACCGTCAGCAGAAATTGTCCCAAGGGGATAGATTATACTTGGAACGGAGTGACATTCGTAGAGCGGCTTATCTATTACCATTACAGTTTCCCGTCTAAGAGTGGACATATCTATACGTTTAAAGAAAATTTTGCTGCTGCCTGTTTTCCCTTCCTCTACAATATAATAGGTATATTTTCCGTCCAGTGACATGCATACGGCACACACCCTATGCTCGTCTGTAAGCTGGCGCACAGAAAAATTGTCCTCTATATCGCAAAGCATAATTTGTGTATAGTCCTGATTTCTGTCAATATGCGTCCCGTTTACTGTTCTTAGGTAAATAAATTTCTTGGAATCTGGGGTAAATACAGGGGTTTCCATATATATGTGATAGTTGTTACAGCTATCTCCCGAGGTTATTTCATATAGGTCTATATCAAAGGTGCCTTCCTTTACATAGGATGGCTTTACCTTCTTCGCCATGTGGTGGGTTGTTGAAGTTAACATTTCATTGCCTCCATATTTTCTAATAAAAATGCCCCAAGGGTATTGTCCTCCTTCCTTTTCAGCAATTTAATTTCAATAAAGTATTAAATTACTATAGGAACGAATTTTTTCCTTAGGGCAGCTTTGCGCTGATTTTATTTATTTTACGTTTATTTCATTGCTTCATACTCTGCTTTAGCCGCAGTCATTGCTGCTGCCCATTTTTCTGCAAATTGTTGTGGAGTAATTTTCTTGGCAAGCATCTCTTGAAGAGCAGGGCCTACGGTGTTGTTCATAACGTCTGCATATCCGGGGATTTCTACAGGAATACGAGGCATTAGAAGCTGTGGGTCTGCTAAAGCTGCTGCTGCAAGCTTAATGTGCTCTGTTTCTTGAACCCATGCTTCCTTAAGTACGTCAGAGTGTGGAGGGATTTTCCCAAAGGTTTTGCTCCATACGCTTATTTGCTCGGGAGCACATAGGAAGGAAATGAATCTCCAGCTCTGTTCAGGATATTTTGTGGAAGAGAAGATGGAGTAACCATTTTGGGAGCCGCTGAAAATTACTCGCTTGCCGTTTTCCGCTCTAGGAATAGGAAGGAAGCCGAAGCTGCCCTCTGGCAATGCAGCTACGTGCTCTGCATAGGAGCCCATGTTGTGAATAATCATATTGGCAAAGCCGCTGTCGAAGGCCGCAACCATTTCCTTGTAGCCGTTGGTAATATCGCTTTCTGGTGTATAGGTTTTGTACATATCAGTGAATTTTGTTAAGAACTCTACATTCTTGGGGTCTGCTACAGTTGACTTGCCGTTTTCATCAAAAAGATTTTCTATGCCGGAGTAAGCATACATAGCTTCCTGTAGCTGATTTGCGCCGCCTGCACCGCCACGGATACTAAAGCCGTAAATATTGTTTGCCTTATCTGTTCCGGCTTCTACCGCTTTAAAGAACTGCTCCCAATTTTCCGGAGGGGTAATCCCCTTTTGCTCAAATAAATCCTTGCGATACCAAACACAAGCCATGTTCGTGTTGCTAACCAAGCCATAAAGCTTGCCGTCGCTAACTGCTGACCTGTTTGAATCCATTAAGCTTTTTGGATATTTGTCCTTCTCGCTCCAATTGTTGAAAAAATCGTCCAGCGGAAGCAGAGCTTCCCTTTGGAAAAAGTCACCAAGCCATGAAGCTGGAACACCGGCTACGTCAGGGGTTGTACCGCTGGCAATAGCTACGTCATACTTTTGCTTGCTGCTTTCCCAAGGAATACCCACATACTCTACAGTAATATCCGGGTTTTGCTCCTCAAATTTTTTGATAAACTCCATATAAACAGGTGTAAAGGTCGGGCCTGCGTTTTCGTCCCAGAAAACAATTTTTACTTTTTCAGCTGGAGCGGCAGGCTTTGCGTCTGCGCTTGGGCTGGGTTGAGCTGGGCTTTGAGCGCTTGGTACAGGTGCCGCTGTGGCTTGTGGAGCGGCTGCCGGTGCAGAACCGGCACAGGCTGTAACAGATGCCGCCAAAGCTGTACATAAAACAATACTTAAAATCTTCTTAATCATTTTAAACCCTCCTACAATTTTTTATTCAGTACCGGCTCGGAAAAAAATCTCCAAGCAAATTTATTAACAGACTAGACGGAATTGCCATTGCTGTTGTAAAAATTGTACCGAGGATACAACCAAAATGGAATACAATATCTTTCTGCCATTATACAAAATATTTCAATCCTACTTTCCAAAGCAAATGCCGCCAGCTAGAAACTGGTAATTTAGTCCCGTTAAAGCCTTGGGGGAGCTACACTCCCCCAACCCCCCTAGTTTTCAAACCCCCTAGTTTAACATACGCTTATACTCCGAAATCGTTTTGCCAAAATATTTTTTAAAGCATGTACCAAAATATTGAGGGTTTGAAAACCCTACCAAATCGGATATTTCGTACATCTTTAAATCACGCTGCTTTAATAGGTTCATAGCTTGCTCCATTCTTATTTGCAGCAGATAGTCGTAAAATTTAATGTTCATCACCTTTTTAAACAGCACGCACAAATAGGAATGGCTTAAGCCTACATTATGTGCAACATTTTTAAGCCCAAGCTCCGGGTCGGCGAAATGCTCCTTAATATAATCGGCTGTTCTGTAAACCACCTGCTTAAGGTAGCTTTCCCTCTGCTCCTTAATAACGCCGCATACACCCGATATAAATGAATCCAGCGCCAAAAACACCTGATCAATATTCTGCAGCTCCAATATTTTTTGGCAAAACCTGCTTACGTTGTCAGTGGCCTCTGTTTCGCTGCGGCTCTGTAAGTATATAGTAATAATAATTTGCATAGCCACAATTCGTAAATCATTAAGGGATTTATAATTCTTCCTTAGGCATTCCTTAAGAGCCTCAATATGCAAAGTGCATTTTGAATAATCCGCAATAACCGCCCCTTGGATTATCTCC
>CAYWBF010000200.1:0-5532 GCA_964456085.1 uncultured Eubacteriales bacterium | reverse complement strand
GTGGGTTTGACAACCAAGAATAATCAAAGCCTGATAATCCAAAAATCCGTATTAGCTGATTTAAAAGTCCGTAGTCGCTGTTTAAAATTCTAAGCCACAGCTGACCAATAACCATACTGGAAATTACAACTGGTATAAAATATATAGTTCTAAAAACCTTTTCCCCTTTAACGCCCCTCGCTAGGGTAAGGGCTAATGCTAAGGAAATAGGCAGCTGAATCAAAAGTGAAGCTGCTGCAAGAATAAGTGAATTAGCTATGGCAGTAGGGAAATATCTATCCTTTGTAAACAGGTCGAGGTAGTTTTGTATAGCCACAAACTTCATAGTCCCTATACCATCATATTGAAAAAAGCTGTAAAACGCCGAGATGATAAGGGGAATTACGCTAAAGCATACAAATAAAATTAATGCCGGCAATACAAATACTGCTATAAAGCTTTTTTTGCCTAACATTTTCTCCATTATTTAATCACTCCTAAAAATCTCCACCCTATAGTGCAATTTAACAAAATGTTGGCAGGTTCGGAGCAAAAATAACGAACGTTCCAACGTTATTTTTGCGAACGAAGCTGACTAACATTTTGAAAATTGCTATATGCTCAACTGGGTGAGTGGTATTTGATTTCTATTAAAAAAGGCGGTATATAATTTTCCTTTTATACCGCCTTTCGTTGTTGCTATGAATATTATTTGTTAATTGCCTGTTCGTTTTCCTGAATAAATGCGCTAACATCTGCATTTGGTGCAAATAATGTCTGCACCTGCTCATTATGAATGGTTGCCGCTTCTGCATTCAGAGAGGTATCCCAAGCCAGAACTCCTTCCTTACTATTGCCTAACAAATCCTTAATTTGAATAAACAAAGGATTTAGCTTACTTTCATCAGCAGGTGCCTTCCAGCCGCTAAAGCCAACTCCGCTTTCGTAGGCGGCTACACCCATTTTTTCGTTTATGTAAATGGCAAACTTTGCTGCTTCATCAGGGTACTTGGTGTTTTTGTTTACCCAGAAGGATTCTATAAAGCCGCCGCAATAATCTGCAGGGTTCCCCTTGCCTTCAACCACAGGGATTCTAAGGGCTACTATACTTTCGGGATTGATTGTATTGTTAACGTTTGGCGTGTATATGCCATTGGCAAACCAGCTGCCCATAATACGCATGGCGGCACGTCCTGTGTTAAAAGCTACGTCGGAGTCGTCGTTGCCCATTTCCAATGGATTTTTTCCAAAGGCGCCTAATTTGTAAAGTTCCACAAGCTTATTGGCGGCATTTGTATAACCCTCATCGCCAAAAGGCTTTTGCCCTGTAAGCATGGCGTTTATTTCCGAAGCCCCAACCTCACGGAGAGCAAGCGCTTGATAAATAAAAGCTGCATTCCAGCCGTCCTTTGCCCCTGATGCTATAGGAGTTACACCATCTAATGCCGACAGCTTCTTAACAGCTTCCACAAGCTGATCATAAGTCTCGGGAAGAGCTGCACCGGCTTTGTCAAACAGCTCCTTGTTACAGAACAAGGTCATGTACCAGGAGAAAGAAGGCACGGAATAAAGCTTACCATCTTATGTAAAAGCAGTAGTTGAGCCTTCCAGCATTTTTCCTTTAACCTCATCTGTTACGTAGGTATCCAGCGGCAGAAGCTTATCTGCCTTAATGAGCTTGCTGGCTGTGCCTGCTCCCCAGTAATAAAACACGTCAATGCCCTTGGCATCACCTGCAAATTCTGCAGAGATTTTAGTTTTATAGGCTTCGGTGTCAAGTGCTTGGGAATTAATAGTTACGTTAGGGTTAGCAGCCATATAGTCAGTAACAGCCTTTTCGTACATTTGCCTAAGCTCGTTAGTATCGTTTGACCACTGATGCCATGAGTTAATCTTGATTTTTTCGTTTTGTGCCCCAGCACCTTCGCTTGCTGATGGTGCGGCAGTGTTACCGCTTCCTGCACATCCAGCTGCGCTTATGGCTAAGGTACCTGCTAACAACATTGCTAAAATCTTTTTGACTTTCATATGTAACCTCCTCAAAAAAATAATATGCATACCTCTTTGCTGTTCTGTATTAGATATTTTAATTATATGAAAAATTCTTAATGTATCAATTTAACATTTTTACCTGAAAGGTTAGAATTTTTACCTTCGCCCTTAAATTCCTTTACGGTTATTCCTATATGTTTTTTAAAGCAAATGCTGAAATAATGGTGGTCACGAAAACCCACCCTCTCCGCAATTTCATATACCTTTAAATCAGTAGTATTTAAAAGGCGTATGCTTTCCTCAATCCGCTTTTTAAGTATGTATTCCATTAGGCTAAGTCCTGTCTCCTTTTTAAAGGTACGGCTTAAATAGCTCTCGTTGGTGAATATGGCGGCGGCTGTTGTATTTAGGGAAAGCCTTGGGTCAAAAAGGTTTTTGTCCAAATATTTTCGAGCCTCGTCCACGATTTTATTGCTTTTTTTTGTGCGCTTGCTTTCATGGTAATCAACCATAGCTTGTACATACTTTTTAAGGCACTGCTCCATCTGGGGCAAGGTGAAAATTTGCCTAATATCGTGATAAAGGGAGTCTATTCCGAAAATATCGGCTAAATCTACTCCATATTTATGCAGTGTTGTGGCTGCTCTTGAAAGCAGCTGCATAGTCATTAAGCGTAGGTACTCTACGTCAGTTACCCTTGCTGCGTCGATTAAGGCTATGTATTCTGACAGAGACTCCTGTACCCGTTCAACCAAGCAGTTTTGTACGCAAAAAAGCAAATCCTCCCAGTTTATTTCCTTGCTGTCAGGGTTACGGCTTATTACCTCCAAATACTGCTCATAGGTTACACACTGCTCCTTGCTTAAAAACACACATGCCCTCATGGCCTTTTCCGCTTCCTCATAGGCAATGCTTATGCCGTCAAAGCCGCATTGAAGCCTGCTTATGCCAGCGGCACAGCCGTCCTTAAGGGTGTGTGTTATTTTTTTGTGCAGCTCCATTGCTTTATTTATAGCCACTTCTGGCTCTGTATCAATAAAAAACAGTACAATATTGTCCAAATAATGAATGAAACAGACTGTGCTTGGCAGTGCTTCCTTACCTATCAGCTCAAATACCTTACTCTGATTATTAAGCATTGCCTTCCTATCACCACCATCACTACACCGAAGATTTAGGCAGACACAGCTATTAACTAAACCCTCACAGCCGTAAAAGCTTAATTTTCCCCGAGCCTCCTGCTCCGAAACCCTGCCCTCTACCAATCGCTGAAAAAAGCTCTCCATAACAATGTTCCTATCTGCCAATACACTTTCTCGCAGCTTTTCAACCTCTTGCTTTTTTAGCTTTTCTGCCGAAATACTTTCCTTCAGCCTACAGGCAGTTTCTGCCACCTCACGAACGCTTATGGGTTTTAGCAAAAAATCCTCTACCCCAAGCTTTACCGCTTTTCTTGCATACTCAAATTCTCTGTAGCCTGTAACAATTACTATACGGCATTGAGGATACTGTGACAGCACTTGCTGGGACAGCTCAAGTCCGTCCATGTAGGGCATATTTACATCTGTTATAATCACATCGGGTTTTCTGTGGCTTATAAATTCCAGCGCCTCCTTAGCGCTCCCTGCTTCACCAATTACCTCAAAGCCGTTTGCCTCCCAGTCAAACCCCTTACGAATAAGCACTCGCTCCAGCTTCTCATCATCTACTATTAGCACTTGAATTGACATTGTTATTTTCCCTCCATATGCTTTATACGAATTGTTACCTCTGTGCCGCTGCCAACCTCGCTGTGAATTAAAATGGGCTCCGGAATGCCATAATACAAGGAAATACGCTGCTTTAGGCTATAAATACCAAATCCCGACTTGCCGGTCACAGACCGTCCACTCATAACATCAGCAATACAAGCCTCACTCATTCCTACTCCGTTGTCTACAATACTAAAAATTATTTCGTCCTCGTCCTCAAATATTTGAAGGTCAACCATACCGCCGTTGGGATTGTTTTTTATTCCGTGGTGGACGGCGTTTTCAACAGGTGGCTGTAATATTAGCTTTAGCATTGGGCATGAGAGGAGATGCTCCTCACAATTTATTGTCAGCCGAATTTTATTGTCGTAGCGAATGTTTAATATAGTAATGTAGCTTTTAATACAGTCCAGCTCACTTGCAATTGATATAAAATCCAAACCGCTGTTTAGACTGTTGCGGTAGAAGCTGCCTAGTGCTTGTGCCATTTTAAAGCAGTTTTCATAATCATTGGTCAAAGCCAAGGCGGATACTGCATCTAGGGTATTGTAAAGAAAATGGGGATTTATTTGGGCGGTAATTAGGTCAAGCTTGCCCTTTGCAATCTCCTGCTCCTCCTTTTTAACTGTTTCAATTAAATTTTGAATGGAGTCACTCATATGATTAAACACCCGTTGGAGGTGGGTAATCTCATTTTTTTCATCTCTTACAGGCATTTGAGAAAATTGTCCTGTTTCTGCCATAAGCATAAAATCCTCAAGCCTGGAAAGCGGCTTAAAAATAAGCCGTGTAAGTGCCATGGCACAAACAAATACAAATAGAACGTTTATGAGCATAATAATCAAAATTACTGTTGTGTAATATGGCGAAAGAGCTTGAATGGTATTTAGGTTAAACGTACCCATAAGCTTCCAATCTCTAATTCCTAAATCCTTGCTTGCAATAATCATATTGCTGTTTTGGATATAGGTGCTTTCATAACCGCCCTTTAGGAGTGTACTTTTACTCAAATACTCCATAAGCTCTGTGGCATATTGGTTAGGGGCAATAATATAGCCATCCTTTTCGCTTACAATAAAAAACTGGCTTTCATATTCCTCCCCAACATCCAAAAAATGAGACCTTATAGTTTCTGCATCAATAGTAACAAGGAGCACAGCCAAAGGCGCATAGGTGTTTTGGTCACGAATTTCTCTAATATAGCTTATATAGTTATTGTCACCATGAAACTCCAGCACGCCTTCACTTTTATGTATAAAAAAACCGTTGCCGTTGGCTTCCTTCATTTCCCTATACCAGCCTGTGGTGTCTATAGTATTGGAGCGTATGAAAACAGTGGGCTGCTTGTAGGAATTATAAACATTTTCAAATTTGTCAAAAACATACGCCCCAGACACATAATCTCCTGAAAGTACCATATTAACAAGGCTTTTCCGAAGGGTGTTATACATTGCAGGGTCTATTTCCTTTGCAGTGATTTGCCTTAGAGTCTTTTGAATGTCGTTATCAAAATAAACTAAGTTAGACACTTGTGTAACATTTTCAAAAATAAACGACAAATTTCCCGAAAGAGCGTTTACTGTTTGAACACCGGCTTCCCCCACCACACGTTTTGTATAGGCGGTGTTCACCAAAGAAAGCAGTGTAAAGGTAAGCATAAACATCGCCAGCAGCAGAATTACATAAATCAGAATTATTTTAGTTTTGATTTTTGTATTTTTAAACAACATCAATGACACCTCCTGTGTTTTGATTTTATTATTATAACATAACTTCGTCCGTTACAGGCCTTTATATGTCAAAATAGTTA
>CAYWBF010000199.1:0-5541 GCA_964456085.1 uncultured Eubacteriales bacterium | reverse complement strand
TAAATGGTAGACAAGTATCAATAGGAATACATAACCATGCCATTGATCAAAATTTAAATGGAGGTGCAAGGATAACCCAGAGCATGTATGATTGGTTTATGGGTTTTAAATGATAATTCAGTTTTATGTGGCAGTTGCTGCCTAGTTATAAATCATTGAAAAGCTAACCTTCTTTTAGTATAATTTAATTTTATTAAAAGAGGGTTATTTAATTTCTTCTTTTTAATTTGAATAATTGGAGAATTATTATGATTTTTAAAAAATTTAAAAATATAGTTACTGCATTATTAATAACTCTGTTATTAATGCCATCCAAAACTACATATGCTAATGAAAATGAACAGGTAGATTCTACCATATTAAAGCTAAACCAAAAAGACATTAAAATGCAAGCAGATGTTTTTGATTATTCTCAACTAACACTGCGCTCGCATTTCCCTATGGACGGTGAAGTGCAAATATATGTTATGGGCAAATATATGGGCAAAATATACTGTTATAGTGATGTAGCAAATTTATATTTACCCTTAATGGATATTGTGCCTAATGTTAGCCTTAAGAAAAATGAAAAAATAATTACAATACAAAAAAACGGCTATATAATTAGTCATGAATTGTTTTCAAATATTTTGGTTGTGAACGGAGTTAATACTTACTTTAACAACCACTCAAAGGTTATTGATGAAAAAATTTATGTTCCAATATATATGCTTGCTGAAGTATTGCAATGTAGATTCAAAGTGTCTAATATTTGGCTTGAAGAAGGCAGTAATGCTATTATTGAGTTTACTTATAACGAAAGCTACAAAATACCTAAGAAAAATAACAATATAAAAATTAATAACCTCGTAACTATGCCAACGTATACAGATGTAATGGTTTTGGATCAATATAACAATCCTATTCCTAACGTATATATAGGATACATGAATGCTTTCATTGATAACGCGGATGGTAGTAATCCTAAACGCAAAGCTGGATATAGTCTTGCTATAACAGAATTTGGACCGTACAGTTATGGTAAAACGGATTATAGAGGTTTAGTAAAAGCACAGGCATCAAGAATTGCTGTAGATAATCCTGCTTTTCAATATGGTAAAACAAATTCCTTCATACACTATCTTTTATTATATAAAGAAAATTCATTCCGCTTGGATACCTACCTAGAGTATACTCCAGGTGATGAAGGCTATAAAATATATGTTTACCTTATGGAATAAGACGATTATAAAATAAAATTTCCTACGGTATTTACGGTTAACCCATAAAATGCAAGTTTTTTATTTTGGCATTAAACTTGCAAGTGGAGAACTTGTAAACAGTAGATACAAGTACAAAATCACTACAGTCCCTTAAAAAACAAAACAGCCGCAACCCCATTGCTTTAAAAAGGTTGCGGCTGTTTATTTTTTATATAAGCAAAAATTCATAATAAGAATTATATTAAAATTACCAACTATTTGAATTATGTTATGTATTAACTGTAATATGCTAAAATAATTTAAGAATTTGATTCACAAAAATAGCTTTTGCGTATAGAAGGGGACATATGAAACGAATAAATAAAAATACATATCTATTAACGACTTGTTGGTATAGTGACGTTGTTATTTTTCACCGTCATTTATTTAATGGACTATGTGCAGAATTTATTTATCTCCGACATACACATAAGCCCTACAAAGATAGTAACACAAACCAAAGATGTCATCACCAGCAAGCTTGCTAGGAAATAAACAATCATAATTTGGCGGATCATTTAATTAACAGGTCAGCAAGGCACCAGAGAAAATCTGGACAGGATTTGATTGACAGCAGTTATCTTACTAAGGATGAGGTTTATAGTGTAGAGGCATAATTTTAATTTTCATGCCGCCCTACGGTTTCAAGAAAAAAAATAGATATGAGCTAAGCTTATATCCATTTTTTTGCTTTTTGAATTATTTTTTTGTCATAGGAACCTACCACCCGCTCAAATCTTTCTCCCCTTGGTTGCTTTCGCAATACTGCAAATAAAGTTTAGCTGCGATGTCTGAGGGGTCTAGGGAAATAACCTCATCAAGCCATTGCTTCGCATTATTGTAGTTGTCCTTTCGATATGCCCTCACAGCGGCTTCAAAGGACTGCTGTTATTTTATCAAGCTTACCCAGCATATCGCACATGAAAAAACCAGAAACCACTCCCTTCTGTTTTTTGCTTTTGCTCTTATACTTTGGATTCATTCATAAGGTATTGACAAAACATTTGCTCAAAGGTAAAATATGGATAATTACATATTAAACCCTGCGGAGGTTAAAGATGAAAACAGATTTGTTTATTGAATTTAACGGCATCCAAACGGACTCCAAGATATTGACTGATATGGCAAAAGAAATATGGAAGGAAAGAGGCCTCCTTGTTAAGGATTTAAAATCGGTGGTACTTTATTTTAAACCGGATGAACGAAAATGTTATTATATCCTTAATGGGGAAGATAAGGGCGAATTTGAGGTATAACCAAGATATAACAACCGATAATATTATTCGGTTGTTTTTTTTATAATTTTAAATGTCGAATTTTGTAGCGAAAGGGAATGACTATGACAAGACAAGATTATTATAATAGAAGGCGAAAGGGAGGCGGCGGAAGAATCTTTATTATTGTTGCTGTTTTGCTTCTGATTCTGGGAGGGGCAGCCTTTTACCTAGTGGACAAATATATGCCTAATTTTAAAATTGTGTCCGTTTATGATTTTTATACGGACTTTGATAAAAACGGGCTTAACCTTGTAATGGGTGACGAACGGGTAATTATGAAGAACAAGCCGCAGCTGCGTAACGATGAGGTTTACCTCCCTGTGGGCTTTGTGCAGGATAGAATAGACAAGTATATTTTTTGGGATAGCGAAGCCAGTAAGCTAACTATTACCACAGAAGATAAGGTTATTCGTATGAAAACAGACGACCTCACATATTTTGTTAACCAGAGCAAACTTAAGCTTAACTTGCCTGTTTACAATATGGAGGACACCTGCTATATACCGGAGAGTATTTTAAAGGAGCTATATGAAATAAGCATCACCCTTGGCAATAACAGTAACTATAACACCGTAATCCTCGACAAAACCGATGAGGAAACCCCACAAGTAAAAGTTAAGGCTAAAAAAACAGCTATGAGATTTGAGCCGTCTATAAAAAGCCCAATCATTGAGAATCTTCAAAGCGGTACTACGCTTTGCGCTTACGGCGAGGAAAACGGCTTTACGAGAGTAAGGACGGAGAGTGGGCTAATAGGCTATGCTGCTACTAAGGATTTGGAGGAAACAGAGCCAATACCGGCGGTTAAAAGAGAGGATAAAAAGCAAATAGTTAATCCCAACGCCATTGAAGGAAAAATAAATCTAGTATGGGATCAGGTTACAAAGCCTGATGCAAATTTAAACAAGGAGCGACGTATACCTCACTCGGGGGTTAATGTGCTATCCTTTACATGGTTTTCCTTTGATGAGGAAAAAATGAATGGGGATATAATTAATATTGCCGATAAGTCCTTGGTGGACTGGGCACATCAGCAGGGCTATCAGGTTTGGGGGCTTATAACCGACAATTTTAAATCCTCCGTAAGCCATGCGGTTTTAAGTAACACAGATGTAAGGGAGCATGTTATTAAACAGCTATTGGCTTTTATTTCTATGTACGACTTGGACGGCATAAATATTGACTACGAAAATGTAAGCAAAGCAGATGCACCTTATTATTTGCAATTTTTGCGTGAGCTTAAGCCGCTTATGACTGAGCAGGGAGCAATACTGTCTGTTGATATGTATGTACCCACCTACACAAAATACTATAATCGTGAAGAGGTTCAAAAAACTGTGGACTATATTTGCGTTATGACCTATGACGAGCATTATGCCGGCTCCGAAACAAGCGGCCCTGTAGCAAGCTTACCCTTTGTGGAGGACGGCATTGTAAAAACCTTAGAAGAGGTGCCCAAGGAAAAAATTCTTATGGGTATTCCATTCTATAATAGAATATGGCGTGAGGAAGTTATCGACGGAAAAACTACCCACACAATTAAAAACCTAAACATGAACGCTACCAAAAAACAGTTCCTAGACAACGGAGCAGAATTTGAGTGGGATTCTGAAATCGGCTCCTACTACGGTGAATACACAAAAACAGAAAACGGCAAGGAAATCACCTACAAGGTTTGGTTAGAGGACGAGCGCTCCATTGAGGAAAAAATGAAGATATACAAAAAATATGATTTAAAGGGCGTTGCCAGTTGGAAGCGTGGACTGGAAAAGGAAGGCATTTTTGAAATAATCGGGGAAAACCTTGAATAGGCAGTGGTGTAAGTAGAGTAGTCTAAAGTCAAATGCATTAAAAAAGCTGGTATCCACAAAATGGATTCCAGCTTTTTTATTTTTACTTACTTACAGAAATCTTACCCTCAACTATATTTTTATAATCCTCATAATTCTTAGCCAGTAATTCCGGCGTATCCAAACCATAAGGACATTTTGACTTACACACGCCGCATTTTGTGCAGTCCTCTATTTTTTTCATCATCACCTGTGTGTTTTCCTTTAACTGGTTTTCTGACGGAGTACGTCTTATTAGCAAGGACATTCGTGCACAAGTATAAATTTGTATATCCGCAGGGCAGGGCATACAATATCCGCAGCCTCGGCAAAACTCTCCGGCAAGCTCTTTATTTTCATTTTCAATAAACGCCTGACGCTCTGAGGTCATTTGTGGAGGATTATCCATGTAGCTTAAAAATTCGTCCAGCTCACTCTCACGCTGAACACCCCATATGGGCAGCACGTTATCATATTGATTTACAAAAGCAAAGGCGGCGGCTGAATCTGTAATAAGACCACCGGCCAAGGACTTCATAGCAATAAAACCCATATTTGCTGCCTTGCACTTCTCAACCAGCTCAATCTCCTTTTCCGAGGACAAATAGCTAAATGGAAATTGCAGCGTCTCATACAAACCTGAATCAATGCAATCATGGGCAATGTCAAGCTCATGATTAGTAAGACCGATATGACGAATTTTCCCCTGCTTTTTTGCCTCCAGCATACATTCGTACATGCCTGTGCCGTCCCCCGGCTTATAGCAAACCTTTGGCCAGTGGAATTGGTAAATATCTATGTAGTCCGTTTTTAGCAACGACAATGAGGTTTCTAAGTCCTTCCAAAAATCCTCTGGGGTGCGAGCAGGAGTTTTGGTTGCAATAATTACCTTCTCTCTCATTCCCTCAAAGGCTATCCCCAGCTTTTCCTCACTATCTGTATACCCACGGGCAGTGTCAAAAAACGTCATACCTCCCTCTAATGCTTTTCGCAAAATTACAACTGCTGTGTTAATATCTGTCCGCTGAATAGGCAACGCACCAAAGGCATTTTGGGGCGTAATGATTCCGGTGCTTCCCAAGGTTATTTTTTTCACAAGCGTTCC
Source organism: uncultured Eubacteriales bacterium (assembly GCA_964456085.1). GTDB lineage: Bacteria > Bacillota > Clostridia > Lachnospirales > CAYWBF01 > CAYWBF01. Next base: position 89 of record CAYWBF010000199.1, on the reverse strand, counting down.
TCCTCTGTGATTGACTTTACATTAATGTGAGTTGGACGAAATTGCAAAGAGCGCAATTTCGTCGAACAAAACGTGAAAATTGCTTCGCA
>CAYWBF010000198.1:3151-5549 GCA_964456085.1 uncultured Eubacteriales bacterium | reverse complement strand
TGTTCCTATAGCCATGACCTCGCCGGTAGCCTTCATTTGAGTGCCTAAGATTCTTTTGGCATAAACGAACTTATCAAAAGGCCACTTGGGGAATTTAACCACCACATAGTCAATGGCTGGCTCGGAGCAAGCGTAGGTTTTGCCTGTTACGGAGTTTAAAATTTCGTCCAGCCTATAGCCAATGGCAATCTTTGTAGCAACCTTGGCAATAGGATACCCCGTAGCCTTTGAAGCTAGAGCAGAGGAACGGGAAACTCTTGGGTTAACCTCGATTACATAATAATCAAGGCTGTTTACATCAAGGGCAAACTGACAGTTACAGCCACCCTCGATTTCAAGGGCGTTAACAATATTTACAGCAGCCGTCCTAAGCATTTGAAACTCTGTAGCCGCAAGGGTTACAGCTGGGGCAACCACAATGGAATCACCTGTATGTACCCCAACAGGGTCAACATTCTCCATGGAGCAAACGGTAATAACATTACCGTCGGCATCACGTATTACCTCAAATTCTATTTCCTTCCAGCCTGATACACATTTTTCAACTAAAAGTTGATTAATAGGGGAGGTGATAAGCCCTTGGGTAGAGATTTCCTTAAGCTCGACTTCGTTTTCAGCAATACCGCCGCCGCTGCCACCTAAGGTGAAGGCAGGGCGCACAATTACGGGATAGCCTATTTCAGCCGCAAAGCTTAAGGCATCTTCCACGGAGAATACAACCTTAGAAGCAATACAAGGCACACCGATTTCTTCCATAGTGTCCTTGAAAATCTGTCTGTCTTCGGCTCTGTCAATAGTTTGAGGTTTGGCTCCAAGAAGTCTTACGCCGTGCTTTTCCAAAAACCCTTCCTTTGCAAGCTGCATAGAGAGGGTTAAGCCTGTCTGTCCACCAAGTGTTGTTAAAATGCTGTCAGGCTTTTCCATTTCAATGATTCGCTTAATAACCTTAAGGTTAAGCGGCTCGATGTAAATAGTGTCAGCCATTTTATTGTCGGTCATTATTGTGGCAGGGTTGGAGTTGATTAAAACAACGTTCAGCCCTTCTTCCTTTAAAACACGGCAGGCCTGTGTGCCGGCATAGTCAAACTCTGCGGCTTGACCTATAACAATTGGGCCGGAGCCAATAACCAAAACCTTTTTTATATCCTTGCTTAACGGCATGAAGCTACCCCCTCACATAGACTGTTTAAAAAGCCATCCAAAATATAGGCCACGTCTGCACCTGTAACGGAAAAAGCGTAGGATTTGTTTTTTCCGCCTTCATAGTCGAGGCCTTCTATTTCATTGTCGTTTACGTTAACAAATGTAGCCTTAACATTTTTACCGGCTAAGGATTCTTTTGTTACAGTAAACTGATGGCTTTCTGTGGTGGTGTAAATTCTGCCTGTTTGTAAATTTTTTGTGGGCTGGTTTCCAATATGCCCTTTTTTCATTTTGGCAATATCCATGCCGTAGGCGGCTGCAAGCAGCAGGTGTCCGTATTCTGTACCTAAAACTGGGGTACCGCTGTTTACTAAGGTAGTAACCTCATTAACAATGCTGTCTGCCTCTGCCTTAACATACGCCCCGGAGGATAAAATTATCCCCTTTGGCTGGTAAGCTAAAACCTCATCGGCTTTTACATTGTAAGGAAGTTTTACCACGCTAAACCCTTTACTTCTTATTGCTTCAATAAGGCTCGCTCTAACCCCTAGGTCAACAACTGCAACGTACCCCTTGCTGTTTTCTGCTTCGTATGTAACCGCCTGTTTAGTGGAGGTTGTATCTAATGCGTTTTTTACAGAAAATTCATTAAGCTTCTTTAGCTTTTCTTCTCTATTTACGTCAGGCTCTTGTGTTAGAAGCCCGTTCATAGCCCCTTTATTTCTTAAGTGCTTTGTAAGTGCTCTTGTATCCACGTCAAACATTCCGGGAATATTATTTCTCTCGAAATACTCCTTAACGGCCTCCACCGAGCGGAAGTTTGAAGGTATCTCACAAAATTCTCTTACTATGTACGCTGACAAATAGGGCTTGGGGGCTTCTGCATCCTCTGGAATAATCCCAAAGTCGCCCAACAAAGGAAAGGTTTGAACAACAATTTTCCCATAGAAGCATGGGTCAGTTAGGGCCTCAACACAGCCCGACATTTGAGTTGAAAAAACCGTTTCGCCAATTACCTTACCCTCGCAAAAAGCACCAAAGCTTTTGCCCTTAAAAACCGTCCCGTCTTGCAGGAGCAAAAAAACATTTCTGTGCCGCATTACTTAACCTCCTTAAGATGATTAAAAAATAAGCCAGCGGATAATAATCCGATGGCATTTCTTTAAATTTAATTAGAGCTAAAGTCTTGGGGGGGGTGCTGATCAACCAAAACCCAAACAAAAAAAAAACCAGAGCAGAACGATATTACGATCAA
>CAYWBF010000198.1:1746-3141 GCA_964456085.1 uncultured Eubacteriales bacterium | reverse complement strand
CCCCAAACCCCCTAGCTATACTACACCCTGTGCAAGCATAGCTTCCGATACCTTAACAAATCCTGCAATATTTGCTCCGGCAACGAAGTTGTCGGTCATGCCGTATTCGTTGGCAGCCTCGGACATTTGCTTGTATATGTTAACCATAATGTTGTGAAGCTTAGCGTCAACCTCTTCAAAGGTCCAGCTTAGCCTTTGTGAATTTTGGCTCATTTCCAAAGCAGAGGTAGCTACACCGCCTGCGTTGGCAGCCTTTGCAGGAGCAAAAAGCACCTTATTGTTTAAGAATACCTCAATAGCCCCAAGACTGGAAGGCATGTTCGCACCCTCGCCAACTGCGTAGCAGCCGTTGTTAACAAGAGTTTTTGCGTCCTCCTCCAAAAGCTCGTTTTGGGTAGCACAAGGTAAGGCAATGTCGCACTTAATGTTCCATACGCCCTTGCCTTCGTGGTATTCTGCGGATTTTCTGTAATTTGTGTAGTCGGATAAGCGTCCACGCTTAACAAGTTTGATTTCTTTAATAGCGTCAAGGTCAACGCCGTCCTTGTCATAGATGAAGCCGTTTGAGTCGGAGAAGGTAACAACCTTAGCACCAAGCTCCATTGCCTTTTGAGCAGCAAAAATAGCCACGTTACCTGCGCCGGAAACGACAACAGTCTGTCCCTTGAAGGAACGTCCCTTAGCTTTAATCATTTCATCTACCAAGTAAACAAGGCCGTAGCCTGTAGCTTCTGTTCTTACAAGAGAGCCGCCGTATGTAAGGCCTTTGCCTGTAAGCACGCCTTCATAAAGGTTGGTGATTCTTTTGTACTGTCCGTACATAAAGCCAACCTCTCTGGCGCCAACGCCAATGTCACCGGCAGGAACGTCAACGTCCTGACCGATATACTTGCAAAGCTCGGTCATAAAGCTTTGGCAGAAGCGCATAACTTCGTTATCGGATTTGCCCTTTGGGTCAAAGTCAGAGCCACCCTTGCCGCCGCCTATAGGCAAACAGGTAAGAGAGTTTTTGAAAATTTGCTCAAAGCCCAAAAATTTAATTATTCCAAGGTTAACACTGGGATGAAAACGCAAACCGCCCTTGTATGGCCCTATGGCACTTGAAAATTGCACTCTGTAACCCTTATTAACTTGAACGTTTCCGTTGTCGTCAATCCAAGGCACCCTGAAAATTATTTGGCGTTCAGGCTCAACTAATCTTTCCAACAAAGCAGCTTTTTCGTACTTTGGGTTTTTTTCAATAATTGGCTTAAGTGTAAGCAAAACCTCTGTAGCCGCCTGATGAAATTCTTGCTCGCCCGGGTTTTTACGAATTAATTCGTTTAGTACACGGTCAACGTAAGACATAACTATTCCTCCTTAGAATATTTTTATGGCAACATGCGCTAGTTAAAT
>CAYWBF010000198.1:0-1736 GCA_964456085.1 uncultured Eubacteriales bacterium | reverse complement strand
TTAGTTAGTGCAGAAATATTATAACTGTTTTTTTGAAATATTCAAATGTTTTTTTAGAAATTTTAGATTATGTCCACGCCGGATTCTAATACCAGTGTGAAAGGCCCTTCATTTGTGAGGGAAACCTTCATCTCTGCGCCAAATTGCCCATGGGCAACTTTTTTGAATTTACCTTGGCAGGTGTCTAGGAAGTATTGGTATAGCTCCTCTGCAAGTTGGGGGCTTCCGGCGTTTGTAAAGCTGGGGCGGTTGCCCTTGCGGCAGTCGGCGTATAGGGTGAATTGGGAGACTACGAGGACTTCGCCGCCTACGTCACTTATTGAAAGGTTGGTTTTTCCGTTTTCGTCGGGGAAGATACGGAGCTTGAGAATTTTTTGAATCATTTTGTCGGCTATTTGGGGGGTATCGGTGTTTGAGACTCCTAGGAGTATTAGGTAGCCTTTTTCAATTTGACCTATGGTGGTGTTGTTTACTGTTACAGAGGCTGTGCTTACTAGTTGTATTACTGCTTTCATTTTTTTCATCTCCATTTTTGTGTTGTGTGTATTGCTCATAAAAGTCGAACAATATCTGTTAAGTAATCCCACGTTTTTAGCACGAATTTTGTTGCAATTTCAAAATAAGATTTGACAATAGCTTTTATTAGAAATAACATGTATTACAAGCATAATTCTTATAGTATGTTTTGGTAGCTGGATTTTAAATTTAATCTTAAAAAAGCAAAAGGGGAGTGAACACAAATGTATGCATATGAAAAACCAGAGAAAAAGAAAGCAAAAAATTCTAATGCTAAAAAAAAGATTTTACAGTCAACGGAAACACAGCACTCATCAGAAGTACCAAAACAAATGAAGGCGCACTTTGAAAACTTATCCGGGTTTTCTTTTAACGAGGTTCGTGTACATTATAATTCTGACAAGCCAGCGCAATTACAAGCCTATGCTTACACTCAAGGAAATCATATTTACATTGGATCTGGCCATGAAAAGTACATAAAGCATGAACTTGGGCATGTGGTGCAGCAAAAGCAAGGACGGGTTAATTCAACGATGCAGTTTAGGGGTATGAGCATTAATGACGATGAGAAATTAGAAAAAGAGGCTGATTCTATGTTTTATAAAGCCAGCTTAAATGAGCCTTTAGACAAAAAAGAGCTTGAACACGCTGATTTCGACGGCAGAGTAATTCAGCGGACAATAATTGATGTTGAAGATGTGTATGGGTATCAATGGTTCTCAAATGATGCTTTTGATGACCACCATTTAGTTGACGATTTTCCAACCTCAGATCAAGGCTGGATTGATTTGCGTTTAGATAGGTGGCCGGGTTTTGGTGGTGGAATTCATCCCGATACCTTCATTGAAACAGGTGCTCTTATAGCAGCACTAGAAGATGGCGAGTATTATGATTATCAAGAACCTGATGAAAGTAGTTTTACAGTTAAAGTAAGATGTCCAGCGTATACAGTGACTGCATATAATCCAGCTAACGCTTTGACAGTGAATAATGTTCGTATTATACCATATAACGCCGTTAAGCTTGGAGGTTATTTCACTGGTGGAGGTTCTTGTGTAATATCTCACTGTAGCGGAGGGATTTAGGTTTGGACTGATGTCAAAATATAAACACTGGAGAAAATATTTAACTAATAAATATTCTTCGTTTTTAGCTTAAACAGCACACCGAAAGTTCTGTAGAATTTTTGTGTGCTGTTTTTTTCATGTAAATGGAAGCTT
>CAYWBF010000197.1:0-5551 GCA_964456085.1 uncultured Eubacteriales bacterium | reverse complement strand
ACCCACGAATCCCACAGCATAATAATTAATAAGCTTAAGCAAGCAAGAGAAGCGCTTAACGCTCCTGTGCCTTTGATTCTTGATACAAAGGGCCCAGAAATAAGAATAAAGAAATTCAAGGAGGAGAAAATCTTCCTTAAGCAAGGCACTAACTTTACGCTAACCACAGAGGAAGTGGAGGGTGACGAAACTATCGTTTCTGTTACCTACAAAAACTTGCCCAAGGATTTGACCGTTGGGGGTAGGGTGCTTATTGACGACGGCTTGATAGAGCTTAAGGTTTTGAGTATTACCGACACGGAAATCTTTTGTGTGGTTGTAAACAGTGGATTTTTAAGCTCCAATAAGGGTGTAAACGTTCCTGACGTTTACGTAAACCTCCCTTCATTGACAGAAAAGGATATAGAGGACATAATTTTTGGAATTAAGATGGAATTTGACTATATTGCGGCTTCCTTCGTGCGCTCTGCCAATGATGTAATTAAAATCCGTGAGGTTTTGGAGAGCAACGGCGGTGAGCATATTAGAATTATTGCAAAAATAGAGAGCAGAGACGGGGTTAACAACCTAGATTCAATTCTTGAGGTAGCGGACGGAATAATGGTTGCCCGTGGTGACTTAGGTGTGGAGATACCGCCCGAGGAGGTTCCGCTAGTACAGAAGCTTCTTATTAAAAAGGCAAACCACAAGGGTAAACCTGTAATAACAGCAACTCAAATGTTGGAATCCATGGTGTCCAACCCACGCCCAACAAGAGCCGAAGCCAATGACGTAGCAAACGCTATTTTTGACGGCTCCGACGCAATAATGCTTTCTGGTGAAACAGCAAAGGGTGTTTACCCTGTAGAAAGCGTTAATATGATGGCAAGAATTGCCGTAGAGGCTGAAAACAGTATTGACTACTACAACGAAATAACCCTTAAGCATAAAAGCTTCCAGCCTAATATTACAAACGCCATTAGCTACGCTGCATGTACAACTGCTGCCGACTTAGGTGCGGCTTGTATAGTTGCTGTAACAGAGTCGGGCTTTACGGCAAGAAGTATTTCACGCTTCAGGCCTTCCTGCCCAATGCTTGCTGTTACCACAAGTGAAGCAAATTGGCGTCAGCTTAACCTTACTTGGGGCTGTAGGCCGGTGCTTACAGATTATGTTGCAGGCAATGATGAGGTATTTAATATTGCTGTGGATCAAGCTACCATGGCTAAGTTTGCCAAGGACGGAGAAACAGTTGTTATTGTTGCCGGAGTACCTATAGGTATTGCAAATACTACCAATACAATGAAGGTTCAGGTTGTTGGCGGAGTATTGGTGAGAGGCACTGGTATTGGCAATAAGGTGGTAACGGGAATTTCCAACGTTATTAAGGTAATTGAAGACACCGACAAATATTTTAAAGACGGAGATATTCTCGTAACAACCAAAACGACAAATGAAATGATGCCATTTATAAAAAAGGCCTCTGCAATTATTGTAGGTTCTTGGGAGGAAGGCATCGACAACAGTCATGCTGAAATCGTTGGTAGGGCACTAGATAAGCCTGTTATCATTAGCAAGCAGAAGGTTATAGATTGTATTCTTGACGGTATACCTATAACAGTTGACAGCCAGCAGGGCTTTGTTTATAATGGCTTAGTAGTTAAGGATGAGTAAGTTTTCACTTGCAAGTATTTAAACACACGCATTTAAACAAAAGAGAGGATTGAATATAATGGAAAAATGGGTATGTACAATTTGCGGCTATATTTATGACCCCGAGGCAGGCGATCCCGACAGCGGTATTGCACCGGGCACAGCTTTTGAGGATATTCCGGATTCATGGGTTTGTCCACTATGCGGCGTTGGTAAGGACGATTTTGAGAAGGCTTAAAAATAGTATTATTTATACAAAAAAACAGGGTGAGCATTTTATTCACCCTGTTTTTTTGTGTATTGCAATAGCAAAAAATTTCGCAATATACTTTTATGCACAGCTAAAGGTTTCAATTAGGTCTAAGTCAAACCCTACATATCTCCAACCATAGCGGGTATATCTAAAGCCTGACACTGACTTTCTGCCTACATATGTTGGGAATAGCCAAAATGAATTTCCGTTTTTAAGCCAGATATAGGTATAGCTATATAGACACCCTTGGATTGCACCCGGGTCAACGGCATAAAGAGTTGGGCTTTTTCGAGGAATAGCTCTCGGTGGAGGAGATTGGGGCATTCCGCCTTGTTCATCGGGGTATCTTTCATTATCGGGTCTTCTACGGTCGGGGTATCTATCAAATGGAGGCTCGGGCGGTCTACGATCTGGGTAGCGGTCAGGTCTGCGGTCTGGATATCTATCAAAAGGAGGTCTGTCATCAGGTCGCATGTCCTCAGGGTATCTATCCATTGGAGGTCGCCCGGGACGATTGTCAAAGCCTTGACCTGGGCCGCCGGGTGGAAACGTCGGATACTGCTGTTTTTGTATAGATTGATTATTGTTTTTCTCTGGTTCGTTTTTTTCTCTATTATTAAAGCTATTAGTAAACATAAAATCTCTCCTTATTCTAGGTTTAAACTATAACCATTAAATACAATGTCTTCTGGAAACAGTTTTACCATATCTTATGCTTGTGGGATAAAAGGTGTTCCATAGTATGTCATATAGGTGGGAGAGGGGGTATATAAGTATCAATAATTTTTCGCAAAACAAAACTTTTACGAAAAATTACCTCTATATTCGTATAAACCGCCCCAGTAAAACTTAATAACCCTGTTCCACCCATACACTAAAAAATTAATTGTGCATATCCCAAAAATAACTGCAAATAATAGAAATATTATCTATCGGGAGTTGATGCTATGAAAACCACAAGAAAAATAAAAAGCTGTTCAAATTTTAAGGCAGTGGATAATGATATTTTTTCCATGTACAGACGCTCAACAAATAATAACTGTAAAAACTGCGCTTATTTTTCTGCAAGAAATTGTGGTATGGACGTTGCAGACAGTATTGAGCCTATGTTTGATTTTTTGTGTTAAAGTAAAAAACGGTAAAAAGGGAGTGTAATGCCGTACCGGCTATTACACTCCCTTTAAGCCCCAAAATTATAGCAACCTGTTTAATTTTTTCTTCACTAATTACTTTTTTAGTGGTATACTTTCTAATATGATTATTAATTTTTGTGCTAATATACCACAATACTAAAAGAGAGAAGCGTGATTATATGATTAAAATTGTAGTAGATAGCGGCTGCGACTTTACCCCGGAGATGAAAAATAAGCAAGGCATTAATATTGAAGCTGTACCCCTAAGCTTGCAGCTTGAAGAGACTCAGTATGTAGATGACGACAGCCTGGATATAACAAACTATATAAATGAAATGGAAAAATGCAAAACCCACCCAAAGACTGCCGCTCCTTCACCTGATTTGTATTTGGAAAAATTTAAAGGCCCCGAAAGCATCTTTGCTGTTACACTATCCTCACATCTTAGTGCTTCCTATGCTAATGCAATGCTTGCTAAAGAAATGTTTCTTAACGAGATAGGAACCAAGTTTATCCATGTATTTGACAGTTTGGGTGCCTCTGTAGGCGAAACACTTATTGCCCTTAAGGTTAACGAGCTATACAAAAAGAATTTCTCCGACCACGACATTGTGACTCAAGTAAATGAATTTATTAAAAACTCTAAGATTTATTTTATTCTTGATACATACCAGAATTTAACAAAGAATGGTAGAATGAATCCTTATATTGCTAAGCTTGCCACTGTATTGTCCATAAAGCCCATTTGTACGGCAATCGAAGGTAAAATCGCCCTTGCCGGACAGGCCCGAGGTCTTAAAAACGCCTTTAAGAAGCTTGTGGATATTATGCTAAAGGAAGGCAGCGGCTTTGAAAATAAAATTTTGGCTATCACTCATGTAAAGTCTGTTGAAAATGCTCTTGCCTTTAAAGATGAGGTTATGAAGAGAATAAAATTTAAAGAGATTTTAATTACTGAGGCATCTGGTTTATGCAGCACCTATGCAGAGCGTAACGGAATTATAATTTCCTATTAAATATCATTTATTCTTACACCCAAGGTAGATAATTGCCTTGGGTGTTTTTTGCGTTAAATAAAAGTAATTGTCATATATTGAATTTCTTTGTATAAATCCGCAGACTATGAATATACTAGCTTTACAGTAAAATTAAGGAGGTAAATATGAAAAAAGTAATATCATTTCTGGCTTTAATTATGGCGTTTTCGCTTCTTGGTGTTAACGCTTACGGCCATGAGTACGCTATGTCTTTCTTCTACGGCGGAACGACAAACACCTACACAATCTATGCCGACAACACCCAGGGGGTGCTAAATACGGCCTCACCTGGATATTTTGACATTTACCCCGACGGAAGCCTTAACTACAAAAGCGCAGACAGAACTCTTGTGAAAAATATGCACGACAGAAATATTAAGGTTATTCCATTTTTAAGCAACCACTGGGACAGAGCGCTAGGTATTACCGCTTTGGACAATACCGAGACGCTAACCGGGCAGATTGCGTCTGTTGTCTATGATTACAACATGGACGGCGTAAATGTAGATATTGAAAACGTTACACATCTTCACAGAGACGCTTATACAAACTTTGTTAAGCGCTTAAAGGATAAGATGCCTGATAAGATTGTATCCGTATCTGTTGCAGCTAATCCTTACGGCTGGACTACCGGATGGCATGGCTCTTATGATTATGCAGGGCTTGCGAATTATTCCGACTATTTAATGATTATGGGCTATGATGAATCTTACCAGGGTGGCCCTGTAGGTGCTGTAGCCAGCGGACCTTGGGTAGAAAAAACTATCCAGTATGCCTTAAAGTATACAACACCTGATAAAATCGTTTTAGGTATGCCATTCTTCGGAAGATATTGGAAGTCCGGCGAAGCCGTTGGCGGAATAGGTATTACCGCAATGGACGTTGAAAACCTACTTGCCAACTACAAAACTACAAAAAAATATCATGCAGACAAGCAATCCGCTCAAGTATTCTTAACCTTAACAGAAGGTGAAGTAATGCCTAAAATCTGGGGCGGTAGAGTTTTGACTGCTGGAGATTACGAAATTTGGTATGATGATATTCAAGCTACAATGTACAAGCTTTCTCTTGTGGAAAAATATAACCTTAAAGGCTCCGGCAGCTGGGCAATGGGTCAAGAGGATAAAAAGGTTTGGGCAGAATATCTAAATTATAAAACTACACCAACACCAGCGCCAACTCCAACTCCTACTCCAACTCCTACCGCTGCTCCAACAGCAACCCCATCTCCTACACCAACTCCAACCCCTACAGCAACTCCTACTCCAACCACTGAACCAACTCCAACCCCCGAACCAACCACCAGACCAAAACCAGCCAAACCAGGTCAAAACAAGCCAAAGAAAGCTTTACCTGTAGTTAATAGTAAAGGCTGGGTAACAGGAAGAAAGACTTTTGAAATTACAGATAAAACTGAAACGTTAACAAGGGCAGATGCAATTCGTGCTATCATGCTAATGGTTCCAGAGCTTCCAGACCCTTCAGGTATATCAGCA
>CAYWBF010000196.1:0-5600 GCA_964456085.1 uncultured Eubacteriales bacterium | reverse complement strand
GCTTGCTCAAGCAAACCAAGCTCCACAGTCTGTATTACAACTTCTTAACTAATAACGGCTAACCCCTAATAATCAACAAGAAAAGGCTACGATATACAGTAAAATGTATTTCGTAGCCTTTTCGCTTTATAATAGAACCCACCAACCCAAGCCTATAAAATCAATCCGCAGCAGTAATCTCAACAACAAATTTATTTCGAGTAGAAGGATATATGCTTCTCGAATACTCAATCACACTACCGTTACCCAAAAATCCGGTAGAGGTAATGTAATGTACAGGCTCATTTTCTGAAATCTCTAAAAGGGCGGCAGTATGTCGGTCGGGCATAATAGCTTCAATTTCTCTTATAACACGCTTTGGAGAAAGTTTGAGTCGTTGAAGTATATCGTAGAGCGAATATTTTTCAAAATCATAATCCAAAATCTGCGGAGCAAGGCAATATGGAATATAAACCTCCGTTAGCAAAACAGGGCGCTGCTCACCGCTTCCGTTGGCAAATCTTAACCGCCTAAGATAAATCACTTTTTCTCGTGGCTTAATTTTAAGTTGCATTGCTATAAAAGGGTCGGCATGTTCAACATGAAGCGATAGCTGAACTGTTTTTGGTGTCAGTCCCTTTTTTTGCATCTCAGAGTTATAGCTTTCTATAAACCGAGTATACTCCTGTACAACCTTTGGCCTTTGAACAAATGTGCCCTTGCCGCTTATTCGCTTTAAATATCCAAGGTTAACCAAGTCGCTCATGGCCTGCCTAACAGTAGGGCGGCTCACCCCAAATTGCTTGGCTAGCTCCTCCTCCGTAGGAATCTGGTCACCCTCCTGCCAAAGCTGCCCATCAATATTTTTGCATATATAATCCTTAATCTTTGTATACAAACGCATTTTAAACTCTCCTAGGATAGACAGAACAGCAAAATTTATATTTTACATGCCAGAGGAAAAATTTAATCTACCATAAATAACAAGCTAACAGCCGACAAAGCCAAGCTTGCACTACCGGAAGATATGTGCACCATACCCCTTGGCAGCACAGCGGTAAGCGGCTCTCCAAAATATTTAAAGGAAGCAGCAGCTTGACCTCCAATGACAAACCTATCGGCCTCTAGCCTTTGTAAGATATGGGGAAAGAATCTAGCAAATCGCTGACCAAACTGCAAAAATATTTCCGCCGCCGCCACATCCCCAGCTTCAGCCGCAAGAAACAGCTCTTTCCCGTTTTTTGCAGAATGGCAATTTTTGGCAATCATCCTATTTAAAGCAGTAGCAGAAAGCATATCATCTACCGTTTTTCCTTCAAAGGGCAGGCGGTAAAGCCAACCATCGTCTGTAATGCCCTCAATATACTTTTGCAGTACACCATCAACCAAAAACCCACTCCCAAGCCCCGTACCTATGCAAACGCAAAGCATTCTATGTGAGCCTTGCCCCACGCCAAAGTGGTATTCCCCAAGTGCATACAAATCAGCATCATTGGCAAAACGTACAGGCAATCCAAATCTATTCTCTAAATATTCACCCAGCTCAAAGCCATATAACGCATCAAATTTTCCAACACCGTCTACAACACCGCTGCCGGAAATTTGGCTAACACCATTTTTATAATCAAAAGGCCCAGGAATCCCCAAGCCTATTCCGTCTACATGGTGTTCTTCATTTATATACTTTTCAATTGTGTCACACAAATTTTTTAGTATGGCATCTTGGCTTGCACGAGAATTTGACGGAGAATAATCCACCACAGAAAGTAAACAGCCACCATCGTCAACCAAAGCGGATTTTATCTCTGTGCCGCCCACATCTAAAGCTATGTAAAATTTTTTGTTATCCTTCAAAGCCACATCACTCTCCCATTAAACATATTTAGAGTATACCCATAAATAAGTATATTGTAAATACTTAATCTATAGTTGTTGTGATTTGTAAATACATTTGATATAATGCCCGTAACAACTAAAATAAATATCAAGGGGGAAGAAATGAAAAAATCATATGCAAAATATGGAAACTACGACAGATTCCCAAAAACCGTTATAAAAGGCCAAGAAAATCAAGCATGGGAAGGTTGGGAGTCAATTCTATCGGAAATAGTAGCCAAAATTAAGGTCAGAACTGTTTTGGTGGTAGATTGCTACCCTGGTGCGGAGCAGCAGGATTTTTTACCATACTTAAAAGGTCTGAAGCCTTCATTAATAATAAATGCCTGTGACTGCACCATAGACAAGGCTGCATATCAGCAAATGCTTAAGCCATTTTTAACAGAGGATCGTGTTTTCGGGGTAATGTGTCACTTAAATCTATCGGATTGCTTCGACACTAAGAAGCTATTTGCTGCTCAAGAAAAAATAAGAGTAGGGGATGGCTTAATTCTCGTATACGGGGTAGGTGCCTCCTTGATTTCTAAAGGGGATATAACAATTTATTGCGACATGGCTCGGTGGGAAATCCAAAACCGATATAAAAAGGGGGCAAGCAACTTCAACAGCGAGAACAGTAAGGCACCGTTTTTATCAAAATACAAGCAGGGATATTTTATTGAATGGCGTATGGCAGACAAACACAAGGTTTCCCTTTGGAAGGATATGGATTATTTGTTGGATACAAACGATCCAAAGGCGCCTAAGCTACTGACTGCAAAAGGTTTTTTTGCCGGGCTTATGCAGCTTACGGCTCAACCCTTTCGGCTTGTACCTTATTTTGACCCCGGTGTTTGGGGAGGTCAGTGGATGCAGCAGGTTTGCGGCTTACCTCCGGCGGAAAACTATGCTTGGTGCTTTGACGGAGTGCCCGAGGAAAATAGCCTGCTTTTGCAGTATGGGGAGGTTGTTGTGGAGGTTCCGGCTATGGATTTAACTTTATACCAGCCACAAAGGCTGCTGGGTGAGCGTGTCCATGGCAGATTTGGTGCGGAGTTTCCCATAAGGTTTGACTTTTTGGATACAATGGGAGGGCAAAACTTATCGCTACAGGTTCACCCGCTTACGGAATATATACAAAACACCTTCGGAATGCACTACACCCAAGACGAAAGCTACTATATACTTGATGCCGACCCAGAAGAGGAGACATTCGTATACCTTGGTGTAAAAACAGGCACACACCCAGAGGAAATGCTTGCAGAATTAGAAGCAGCACAGACGGGGGGAGGGAGCTTTCCGGCTGACAAGTACATAAACAAAATAAGCGTAAAAAAGCACGACCACATATTAATCCCGGCCGGAACCATTCATTGCTCGGGAGCAAACACAATGGTTTTGGAAATAAGCGCAACCCCATATATATTTACCTTCAAGCTATGGGACTGGGATAGGCTGGGGCTTGACGGCCTGCCACGACCTATCCATATAGAGCACGGCAAGGAAGTAATTCAGTGGGAGCGCAACTCAGAGTGGGTAATGGAACAGCTTGTAAACAAATTTGAGGTTTTAGAGGAAACCGAAACCTATACCGCAGTGAAAACAGGACTGCATTGCCGTGAATTTATTGATACCGTAAGGCATACAAGCAAGGAATCGGTACTGCACCACACCAACGGAAGCGTAAATATGTTAAATCTTGTTGAAGGCGGGGAAGCTATAGTTGAAAGCCCTGATAATGCGTTTGCCCCATTTGTTGTACATTACGGAGAAACCTTTATTGTGCCTGAAGCAGTAGGCAGCTACACCATACGCCCCCATGGCATATGGGAGGGTAAGGAAATTATGACAATTAAGGCAAGCTGTAGATAGAGTATCAAAAAATCTATATATAAAAAGCGTTCATTAAATAGATGAATAATTCCATTTAATGAACGCTCTTTATATGTATAGATGATTAACTAAGCTAAAGCCGTCTTAATTCTATCAAGTCCAGCCGTCAAAATCTCTCGGGTACAGCCAAAATTAAGTCTAACAAACTGTCCTGTAGGCTCTAAATACTGCAAGCCGTCGCTAAGCAGTACTCCGGATTTTTTGAAAAACTCCAGCAAACCTTCCGGCGTAAATCCTAAACCAGAGCATTCCAGCCATAAAAGATAGGTTGCCTCAGGCACAACTGCTTTAATTTCAGGCAGATTATTTTTAATATAGTCTAAAGCAAAATCCTTATTGCCCTCTAAATAAGCAGTCACACTATCAACATATTCGCCACCGTACTTGTACGCATTACTTGCGGCGATTTGACCAAGTGAAGAAACATGAAGGTTATTTCGTTTTGTAAACTCAATAAACCTTTCTCGTAAAGTCTCATTTTCAATTAAAGCAAAGGAGGTGGAAAATCCTGCCAAGCTAAACGCCTTACTGGGCGAGGTCAAAGTAATGGTTAAATCAGAAATCTCCTTACTTAAGGAGGCAAGAGGGATATGCTTATATCCGGAAAAAACTACGTCGCTATGGATTTCGTCAGAAACTATGATAACATTATGCTTTATGCAAATTTGAGCAATTTTAAGCAGCTCCTCCCTACTAAAGCATCGGGTAGTAGGGTTATGAGGATTACAAAACAGCCAAAGCTTAACGCACTTAATAGCTTCCTCAAGTTCATCAAAATCAATTTCATACTTCGGGCTATCACCCTCAATAAGCTTAAGAGGAGCCTCGGCTAGAATTCTTTCATTAATTCTAATTGTTCTGTGGAAGGGGGCGTAAATAGGCGTGTTACAAAGCACCTTGTCGCCTTTTTCAGTAAAAGCCTGGATTGCTACGGAAAGCCCGGAGGTAACCCCTGGAATGGTACTAATACAGGAAGGCTCTATGTTGAAGCCGTGGCGATTTTTTTGCCAAAGGGCAACGTTTTCGAACAAGTCCACCGGAGGGTGAGCGTATCCAAAAACACCGTGCTCTACAGCAGAAGTCAAAGCTTCTTTTACTTGTGAAGGAGCCAGAAAGTCAGTGTCAGCAACCCAAAGAGGTATTAATTCCTCCGTACCTCTGCCTATCATTTGGCAGCTCCATTTTTCAGAGTTACTATTTCGCCTGTCAATAAATTGGTCAAAGTTTAAAAGCATAATATCATCCCATACATTAGTATTTTTTTATGTAAGCGGTGTGAGCTTAGAAGTAAAGTGCCTTAGCACCTTAGGCTCCCAAATAATTTTGTAGCCCTTTAGGCTGGCAGCTCTCCTTTTAACTTCAATAAGCGCATCCGCCATTACATCAAAATGTGCCTGAGTATACACACGTCTTGGCACTGCAAGCCGTGTAAATTCAAACTCTGCTTCAATCTGAACGCCGTTAGGGTCGTTGCCTAGCATATAAGAGCCAATATCGCAAGACCTTATTCCAGCTTCTATGTACAATTCAACAGCCAACGCCTGAGCCGGAAATTCATTATAAGGGATATGAGGCAGAAGCTTTTTGGCATCAATAAAAACGGCGTGTCCGCCAACAGGTGACTGGTAAGCAATACCCTCCTCGTCAAGTCGTCCGGCAAGATACTCCATTTGTCCTATTCTGTATTTTAAATAGTTGTAATCTACGCCTTCTTGAAGCCCAATAGCCAAAGCCTCCAAGTCACGTCCGGCTAAGCCGCCGTAAGAAATGAAGCCCTCATAAGGAATTGTGTTTGCCTTAACCACCTCAAAAAGCTCATCATCACAGCGAACACCAATCAAAACCCCAATATG
>CAYWBF010000195.1:0-5601 GCA_964456085.1 uncultured Eubacteriales bacterium | reverse complement strand
AATCCATCACCCTTTTTCGCAAGGGTATATATGTCCTCAAACAATAATTCCCTTGTCATTTCCTGATTTTCAGCTTTATCTTCCTCAATAGCACCTGCACTTGTTAAAAACAAGCAGCTCAATACGGTAATTAAAATAATGCTTAAAGCGCAAATAACAATTCTTTTCTTTTTAAAAACAGAGCTAAGCTTTATCATACTTATTCTCCGCTCAATATCCCTTTTATTGTCTACCATGCACAGAAGCTTTGGTACAAAGGCAATATTGTTGTATTTAGCCAATACATCAACTAACGAGGCGGCGTACTGCTTTTGCTGTGCGCTGCCTGTTTTTTTGAGCACATATGCATCATTGGCAATCTCCATGTCTTGACGTATAAAGGAAAATATAGGCCATAAAAAAGGATTAAAACAGTAAACCGTCTGCAAACCAATCAGCAACCAGTTTATAATCATATCCCCTCTTTTATAGTGAGCAAGCTCATGCAGCAAAATATATTCTAGGTTCTTATCCCCTAATTCATTTACGAATACAGGCAAAATTATTTTTGGTTTAACCCCCATTAAGGCTGGAGAGGAAATATAGCTCTGCACAATAATTTCAATATTACGTCTAATGCCAAGCTGTGCCTTGCATTTTTCAAGCAGCGCATAAATATTTCTAGGGGTCTCGACTTTAGAGAGTCGTATTTTATTTTTAAGCAAAACAGCAGACACCAATATAAATAGTGCTACTCCAACGGAACAAACAATCCACAGAAAGGGAATAAGAATGTCAAATACTAAAGTCTTAAGATGCAACATCTCTATTTCATCTTGCAAAGATTCAAAATTATCAACAGCAGGTGTTCTTGAGCTTTCAAGCAGCTCTTTTTTTATGTCTGTCAGCTTTTGCCTTGCGTATAGCTCCTTATCTCTAAAGGAAATATTTTGAACCTTCTCTATGTTGTTTAGCAAAGCCATATTACTTTTGGGGCGGTATGGAATAATTAAGGCTATAAGCACCAAGCTCCACATTGCATATTTCCAATATGGCGAAATTGCCCTGTCTGCAAAACGACGCACTAGCATAATGAGCATTCCAATAACCATGGCGGTTATTGACATAAATAGAAGTTTATAAAAAACAATGGCAAGGAAGGAGAGCTTATATATATTAAAAACCATAATCATTCCTCCTCAATCATATCCATAAGCTTTTCCAAATCAGCCTTGGTGACTTTTTCTTCTTTAATGAAATTTAACAACATTTTTTGTACAGAACCGTTAAAGGCCTTTTCTAAAAAGCTTTTTCTGGTATGTGCTATGTATTCATCCTGTGTGATAAGTGGAGTATACCTGTAATTTCGAGAATTTATTTCCTCGGATATTACAGCGCCCTTTTGAACAAGACGCAGCAACAGTGTTTTAAAGGTATTTTTGTTTTTGGAGCCTTCCATATATTCATATATCTCCGGCGATGTGGCGGAGCCTTTTTCCCATAAAACCTTCATAATAGGCAGCTCTCCGTCTGTAATTTGCTTCATCGTACTTCCCTCCTTGGGTTTACATTAGTAATCTCGATATTGAGTTTACAATAGTAATCGTAAATAGTCAAGAATTTTTATTACAACAAAAAAGGATACCGTTTTAAGCAGTATCCTTTTCTTTTTTGGATTTATTTTCTTCTCTTCGTTTTATTGTTTGCTCATTAAGGAAAGCATAAGGATAAGCCCTAAGCCGGAAATATCCATTGACATTCCGCTGTCATGCTGTCTAAGTCTGCAATTTGGGTCTACCTCATATATACCGTCTGGGTGAATATGACCTTGGCCATAAGGGCAGTCCAGCTCGCTCCGTATAGAATTATAGGTATTCATTAACACAATGGTATCAATTATGTTATCAAGCTGCCTTTGGCTTGCAACTGGCATAAAAGGCTTCATAGCCTGCATGAAAACTACTTCCTTTGGGGGTGAGTTCATTACCCTTTCTCTGTGCTCCGAAACAACCTTGTTCATTTTGCCTATATATTTTTCTGTTAGTGTATCCCTAAAGCTGTTTATAACCAGAGAAAAGTCGTCTTGTATGTTTTGTGGGTTTCTCATTAGATTTGCGACTTCATAAATTGTGCTGTTTCTATACATATTACTCTACCTCCAATAATCTTTCTATA
The DNA here is from genome assembly GCA_964456085.1 of uncultured Eubacteriales bacterium. Taxonomy (GTDB): domain Bacteria; phylum Bacillota; class Clostridia; order Lachnospirales; family CAYWBF01; genus CAYWBF01. Next base: position 3,447 of record CAYWBF010000195.1, on the reverse strand, counting down.
TCAATTAGCCCCCAGCCTTGCTTGTTTTGAGGAATGTTCGGCAACCTTACACATGTATCTCTTAAGCGAAGCTTTGCCTGGTCGGGGGTTAAGTTGCTATCTTTTTGTAAAAGCAATGCCATGCTTCCGGTTACAATTGGAGTTGACATAGAAGTGCCAGACATAGATACATAGCAAGGCGGCACCTTTTTAAAGGCACTGTCTAACAGCACCTCTGGCGCTAGGCATGAAACAATGTTTGAGCCTGGTGCCACTACATCGGGTTTAATTATACATTCTGAGGTAGGCCCTCGGCCCGAAAAATTCTGCAGCGTCTTGCCCCAAATATTTACCCCTTCCTCATCATCACAAGCCCCTACTGTTATAACCTTGCGGCTTATTCCGGGAGAGGTTACACTGCCTTCCAAAGGTCCGTTGTTCCCTGCGGCTATGGTCACAATAATACCTCTGTCCCAAGCAGCCTCAACAGCCTTAACCAAAGGGTCCTTAATACCAATATCCTGTGTACCAATAGATAGGTTTGCTACCTTGATGTTATATTTCTCTCTGTTATCTAAAAGCCATTGAATCCCAATAAGTGCGTCAAAGGAATTGCCCTTCCCTCCCCTATCCAATATTTTTATAGCTACAATATCACAGTCGGGAGCAATCCCTCTGTACACTCCGTTAGAGGCATAACCGCCGCCGCAGGCTATGCCTGCTACATGGGAAACGTGTTGATTAACCTAATCATGCAAATACACAAAAAATAAGGGAAGCGCTTCTTCCATGAAAACGCTTCCCCATTAAAACAGCCAGTTAATAATTACAACTTGCTCCCCTCTCTCATCTTTTTCACCTACCTGAATATTATCAATGAAGTCGTTTACAATTTCGTGGGTCAGCATTTCAAAGTTTGTGCATTTATCTATCATCCGCTTTATATTATGAAGGGATTTATAATGCAAATCCATTTCCTTCAGATCTTCTTCCAGTCGAAGCATTCTGTTTTTATAAACTTCAGTATCACTGTCATATATTTGCTTCATGCTTATGAAGTTCTCTTCGGAAATAATACCTCTAACCTTATCTGAATATGCGGCAGTCAAAAATCCTTGAGTTTCTTGTAACTTGGAATGGCATTTTTTTATTTCCTTTTCTTTTAGCTCAATGCTCTTTCTTATGTTGCTTTTGCTATTAAACTCCTCTATAACCAAAGCCGCATTATTTTCATTAGCAATATATGTATTTATTATGCCCCTGATTTTATCCTCGGTTAAGCGTACAACATCATCAAGCTTTATACTGTGGGGAGTACATTCTTTTGACTTAGTTTTGTATGCAAGCTTACAACGCAGATAATGGGTTTTGCCGTCTCTTGCGGTACCGCCCCTGTGCAGTATTGTTCCGCAGTCAAGGCAAAATACTTTTCCCGCTAATATATGAGAACTTCCAGAGCCTTTATAACCGTTTACTGGTCTATGTACTTTACGCTTTCTCTCAATAAGCTCCTGAACTAAATGAAAGGTTTTTTCATCAATAATAGGTTCATGATTGTTTGGTATAATAATCCACTCGTCTTTCGGTGCTATTACGACTTTTTTGCTTTTATAGCTCATCTTGCGTTCTCTACCTTGAATAAGATAACCGATATAGACTTTGTTTTGAAGAATCCTTTTGATCGAGTTATAAGCCCAACATCCGAAACTTTTACTGTACTTACCACAGTTAGGGCTTTCAAAATTTAACCCTTTTTCCTTTTTATATGCCGAAGGTGTTGGAACTCCTTTTTTTGTCAGTATATTCGCTATCTGTGCGCTGCCGTGCCCTTGCAGATAAAGATTAAATATCTCACGGACAACCTCTGCGGCTTCATCGTCAATAGCTAATTTATGGCGGTTAGAAGGTGACTTTATGTATCCGTAAGGTGCAAATGAACCTAAAAACTGGCCAGCCTTCATTTTGTTTTTAAATATTGTTCTAATATTTTCTGATAAGTCCTCGCTGTACCACTCGTTAATTAAACCGTTTATTTGTCTTGCTTTTTTAGTACCCTTTATATTCGTATCTACATGGTCAACTATACTTACAAAGCGTACACCCCATAATAAAAATTCACTGTGTAGATACCTTTCAGCAAGCTCCATGTCTCTTGTAAAGCGAGACTGATGTTTACATAATACGATATTGAACAAACCTAATTCAGCGTCTCTTATTAATCGGTTAAACTCAGGTCTATCCCGGTCAAATCCCTTGCGGTCATCATCGCTATATACTTTGTGTATACTCCAGCCTTGTGCCATGGCATAATCCATTAGAAGAAGCTTTTGATTTTGTATGCTTTCGCTATCATCGCCTTTGTTTATTTTTTCCTCATCCTCTTTAGACAAACGGCAATAAATAGCGACTTTCTCCTTACTCATTAGTTTACACCCCCTTTATAAGGAACCTATAAGGAAAAGGTACAACCTCCCACTAATGAGTTTAATATAACGTGAGTTCGACGAAATTGCGGTTTTTACAATATCGTCGAACTCACATTAATATATCAGAAACAAGTGGTGTACAATTGCCTTGATTAGATAGCATTTGTTTCTAGCTTTTGTTGACGTAACACTAACTTTACTATTTTTTCTTTGAGGAATTTGTTGGTTTCATCTGCGGAAGAAGATTTGAAAACCTCCTTAACAACTATTCTCTTATACTGCATATTTAAACCTCCCAATAGGTATATTAACCATTTTATGATGTGGAAAAGCTCATTGATTACAGTGCAATTTATTATTTGAAGTTTTAACTCTACTAGAATAAAAGCAGTATACTTTCCAATTATTTTGGAGATTTGTTTTTTGCTCATAGCCTTTGGATTTTCAGTCCCCCACCCCCGGCCTAGTCGGAGCGGTGCGGCATACAAGAAAACTGACACCGTTTGAAAAACGATGTCAGTTTGTTTAATTTTTTATTTTTTTGCATTTACGCTTTATTATCAAATTCAGGTTCTTTTACTTGCCTGCTGCTTTATGAAATTATACTTGAAATAATGAATTTATTATTAGTTATCTGCTCAGCCAATTTAATTTTGTTTTTTATTACCAGTGGCTTCCAAGTGTCACAACAAGTTGTCTTTTTTGTGTCAAAAATTATTGAATAATTATTCATAATCCCTATGTAAAAATTACTTGATATTTAGTATTCCTTATAGGAAATATAAGTTATTAAATATATTTTTCAGGGAAAAATCATTATTTTAATACAGTTATATTCACATTTTGTTTATAAAAATATAGTTATTCTATTGACAATTTGACTTTTGCGTGGCAAAATTTTTTTATAATAACTTTTGTGCATTTACTATTATATTAAATGCTAAACGCCAAAAAATTTTATATATTGGGTGGTGTTTTTATATATGGATTCTAGTATGGAAGAATTATTAGATATGTATTTGTTTGAAACAAACACCTTGTT
>CAYWBF010000194.1:0-5626 GCA_964456085.1 uncultured Eubacteriales bacterium | reverse complement strand
AACGAGGTTCAGCGTAAATTTTTGGGCACCTTACGGAATACCTATTCGTTTTTTGTGCTCTATGCCAATATTGACAGCTTCGACCCTACAAAGTACACCTTTGACTATAGCAGCTTAAACGTTATGGACAAGTGGATACTGTCTAAGCTTAACACCTTGATTAAGTTTGTAGATAAGAGCATTGACAGCTACAAGCTTACAGAAAGCGCAAGGGCTATTGCGGATTTCACTGATGAGCTTTCAAACTGGTACGTTCGCAGAAGCAGAGAGCGCTTCTGGGGTTCAGATATGCCTGCTGATAAGGTTGCCGCTTATATGACACTTTACAGGGTACTAGTGGAGCTTACTAAGCTTTGTGCGCCTTTTGTGCCTTTTGTTGCAGAGGAAATCTATCAGAATCTTGTTAAGTCAGTAGACGCTAATGCTCCAATAAGCGTGCATCTATGTGATTTCCCTGTGGCTGATGAGCAGCAGATAGACGGTGCCCTTGAAAGCAACATGGATATGGTGCTTAAGATTGTTATTGAGGGCAGAGCGGCAAGAAATAACGCCACAATAAAAAATCGCCAGCCACTTTCGGTTATGTATATAAAAACTGATGGGGAAGCGCTTCCCGAAGAATATGCTGATATAATAAAAGAAGAACTTAATATAAAGAGCGTTGAATTTGTTTCTGATGTAGAAAAATTTACGGCGTACAAGTTTAAGCCACAGCTTAGAGCCCTAGGGCCAAAATACGGAAAGCTTGTGCCAAAGATTACAGAGGCGCTTAACGGTAACTTTGACAGCAACGAGCTTAATAGCCGCCTTAAAACCGAAACGGTTACCTTTGCTGTAGAGGATACGGAGGTAAGCATCACAAAGGACGACGTGCTTATAGAAGCGGTTCAGCGTGAGGGCTTTATGGTGTCCGGTGACAGGGTAGTTACTGTTGTGCTTAATACTGCTTTATCAGAGGAGCTTATTGAGGAAGGATTTGTTAGGGAGCTAATAAGCAAGCTTCAAACTATGCGTAAGGAAGCTGGATTTGATGTTCTTGATAGAATTACTGTGTCCTATTCCGGTAATGAGAAAATCGCCGATATTATAAAACGCAATCCGATTATAAAAGACGAGGTTTTAGCGGAGACTGTTAAAGAGGAAGCACTTGATGGGTATGTTAAGGAATGGAATATTAATGGAGAGGTTGTTACCCTTTCTGTTAAAAAGCTTTAAATGGAGGTTTTGTTATGATAAACATTGAGCTAAAGGGTGGAGTCATCAGGGAGTTTGAGCCTGGTACTGCCGTTTGGGAGGCCGCCAAGGCCATAAGCGAGGGACTGCTTCGCTCCGCCTGCGCCGCCACCGTTAACGGACAGGTTGTGGATTTACGGTTTAAATTGGTTGAGGATTGCCAGCTAAATATATTGACATTTGATGATGCTGAGGGCCAAAAGGCTTTTAGGCATACTGCTTCCCATGTTTTGGCCGAGGCTGTAAAAAGGCTTTTTCCAAGCACTAAGCTTGCTATTGGCCCTGCTACGTCCGAGGGTTTTTACTATGACTTTGACATGGACAGAGCGTTTACCTCTGAGGAGATAGAGCGCGTTGAAAAAGAAATGCAGGCTATTTTAAAGGAAGAAAGGGAGCTTAAGTATTTTGAGCTAACTAGAAATGAAGCACTTATTTTAATGAAGGAAAAAAATGAGCCATACAAGGTAGAGCTTATTAATGAGCTGCCCGAAGGGGAAATCATTGGCTTTTATTCCCAAGGTGACTTTGTGGATTTATGCCGTGGGCCTCATCTGCTTTCCACTAAGCCAATCAAGGCTATTAAGCTATATTCGGAGGCAGGTAGCTCCGGGGCGTACTGGAGAGGCAACGAAAAAAATAAAATGCTTGCCAGAATTTACGGCACTGCCTTCCCTAAGGCTGCTATGCTCACCGAGTATCTACAAAAGCGTGAGGAAGCTAAAAAGCGTGACCATAACAAGCTAGGCAGAGAGCTTGGCTACTTTACTACCTCAGAGGCTATAGGGCAGGGCTTGCCGCTGCTTATGCCTAAGGGTGCTAAGATTGTTCAGTTGTTGCAGAGGTTTGTAGAGGATATTGAGGAGGAGAGAGGATATGTTTTAACAAAAACCCCTTTCCTTGCAAAAAGCGACCTTTACAAAATCTCAGGGCACTGGGATCACTACAAAGACGGTATGTTTATCCTAGGAGACGAAGCCAAGGACAAGGAGGTTTTTGGCTTGCGCCCAATGACCTGCCCATTCCAGTTTACTATTTACAATGCAGAATCTCATAGCTACAGAGATTTGCCTATTCGCTACGGCGAAACCTCAACCTTATTCAGAAACGAGTCTTCCGGCGAAATGCACGGCTTAATAAGAGTACGCCAGTTTACTATTTCCGAGGGGCATCTTGTATGTACAAGAGAGCAGCTTGAGGACGAGTTTAGAGGTGTAGTTGACCTAATTAAATTTTTAATGACCACTATAGGTTTTGAAAATGAGGTTACCTACAGATTCTCCAAATGGGATAAAAATAACAAGGAAAAATATATAGGCTCCGAGGAAGCATGGGAAGAAACCCAAGCCATAATGAAAAATATGCTTGACAAGCTGGGCATAAAATACTGGGAGGCAGATGGAGAAGCGGCGTTCTACGGCCCTAAGCTGGACATTGAGTTTAAAAATGTCCACGGCAAGGAGGATACCTTAATTACAGTACAAATCGACTTTGCCCTTGCAGAGCGGTTCGGCATGACCTATATTGACAAGGACGGCACCAAAAAATATCCTATCGTAATCCACAGAACCTCCATAGGCTGCTACGAAAGAACCTTGGCTATGATGATTGAAAAATACGCAGGCGCTTTCCCAACCTGGCTTTCACCTGTGCAAGCCATTGTGCTGCCTATCTCGGACAAGTACGCTGACTTCGCACAAGAGGTTGTAGATAAGCTAAAAGCGAAAAAAATACGTGCCCAGGGAGATTTCAGAGCAGAAAAAATCGGATACAAAATCCGTGAGGCACGCAACGAGCGTATTCCTTACATTATGGTGGTAGGTGAGAAGGAAGTAGCGGAAAATTCCGTTTCCTTAAGAACTAGAGCAGGTGATGAGGGTATTGCAAAAATAGATGTGGTTATTGACAAGATTCTTTATGATATAGAACACAAGATAAATAACGCCGGGTTAACAGAAGAAAAATCTAAGTAAGCCTTTATAAAAAAATTGCCAAGCATAAATAATGCTTGGCAATTTTTTTTACTCTTAATTTTTCATCAGCTCATTAATCAACCCTTGGGCAATTTTAAAGGTAGCTCCTGGCCCTCCGGAGTTTTCCAGCATAATGCCTACTGCGATCCTAGGATTGTCTGTAGGAGCAAAAGCAATTAGGGTTCCGTGGTCTGCGCCTTTGGAATTTTCGGCGGTGCCTGTTTTTGCCGCTATGGTGACTTTGCTATTTTTAAGCTTTGTGGCTGTGCCGGAGTTTACCGTTTCTGTCATTGCTTCTGTTAACATCTTTGCCGTTTCTTGGGTAAAGGCTTGAGACAGCATTTCAGGAAGCTGCTTGTTGCTTCCGGCATTGTCTATAATGTATGGCTTCATCATAATTCCACCGTTGGCTATTGCCGCTGCGGTCATTGCCATGTGGAGTGGTGTCATAAGGGTTTTGCCCTGTCCTATAGCTGTTTCTACAATCTCTGCTCCGGGGGAGCTTTCCTTAAGCACATAGGAGCTGCTGTTGGAATCCAGCACAAAGCCTAGGGGTATGTTAAAACCTGCGGAAGCTGTAACCTTCTCCAATGCTTCCAAATGGCTCGGCAAGTATTGAGCAAAAAATAAATTACAGGATAAGCTTATGGCAGTTGTTAAGTTTACCTTGCCATGAGCTTTTTTATTGAAGCAGCTTATGTTCTTACCCAAAATCTCTGCCGTTCCCTTGCAGTCGTATTCTAAGGCGGAATAATTCTCCACTTCACCAGCCATAATGGCCGCCGCGGAGAACACCTTGAAAATAGAGCCGGGGGGATAAAGCCCTTGAGTTGCTCGGTTAACTAGAGGTGTATTCTCCATATCCTTCTTCAAGAAATCCCAATCGTCCATAAAGGTTGCCGGGTCAAAGGCAGGACGGGATACCATTGCCAGCACCTTCCCTGTAGAAGGCTCGATGGCAACTACCGCTCCTTTGTAGCCCTTAAGTCCTTCATAGGCAATCTGCTGTAAGTTAGCGTCAATGGTTAGGGTAACGTCATTTCCTTTAAGAGGCTGATTAAAAACCACCTGGTTAAATCTTCGCAAAAGCTCCAGCGAAACCCTTTGCAGCTGAAAATTGCCCTTCTGCTCAATTCCAAGGTTCGTTACAGAGGAAACCCCAACGGTATGAGCGAACATCTCCCCGTAGGGGTACTCTCTAATAAAACCCTCCCCAAGCCTTTTGGAATAAGCCAAGGGCTGTTCCTTGGAGTCATAAATGGTTCCTCGCAAAACGTCGCTTTCAACCATGCGAAGTCTTGGGTTGTAGGCGTTAAGTGCGATATCACCATCGAAAAGAGATAGCTTAAGTAAGTATGCGGCAACGCCCAGAAACAAAACTAAAAATATAAAAAATATGCTGTTAATGTTTCGTTTGAAATTTTCCATGATATATTTTAGCCTTTCTTTGAAATAAATAACAGCAGTGACTTTTAGGGTTTAAAGGTATGAGCATCAATAGCAGGACGTGGTGCTTCCGCCACAGCCTGAATAATTCCTACCATTATAATGCAAACCACAACGGAGCTTCCGCCATAGCTGACAAAGGGAAGAGTAACCCCAGTAAGAGGAATAAGCTTTATTACCCCACCTATAATAACTAGGGATTGGAAGGAAATAGCGGAGGTAAGACCGGCGGCAACCAGAGCCGAGTATTCGTTCTTAGCCTTTGAAGCAATTTTAAGACCCAAATATAACAGCAGCATAAAAATAAAAATTACACCCACACCAAAAATAACCCCAAGCTCCTCGCAAATAGCGGAGAATATCAAATCACTCTCAACAACGGGAATATATCGGGGATAGCCTAAGGTCAGCCCCTTGCCCAAAAGCCCGTAGGAGGTTATGGCAAAGAGGGAATGGGCAATTTGATAGCCTTTACCCTCAATGTCCGCAAAAGGGTTCTGCCATGCAGACACTCTGACCCTAATATGGGCGAATACTTCATAGGCAAGTCTAGCGGCAAAACCGGCAGCGGTAAGCCCAGCCAGAAAAAAAGTAGCACTTCCTGTTGAAATGAAGGTCATAACCATAAAGGTCATGAAATAAATAAGAGCGCCCCCCAAATCCCGTTGAGCAGTAAGAATAACCACAAAAGCGGCAGCGGCAGCTGATACAAAACCCAGTCGGAGCAGAGACGCCCCTCTTTTTAGCGCCGCAGCAAGGAAAAATACAAACAGTAGCTTGACCAGCTCCGATGGCTGAAAAGAGAAGCCGTAAAAGCTAAGCCAGTTTTTTGCGCCGTATTTTTCTACCCCAAAGAAAAAAGGAGAACATAGCAAGCCAAGCCCAAGAAAATAATATAAAAGCCCAGCACCAGAAAGACGCAGAGCCAGCTTTATAAACAAAGGCAAGCACAAAACAATAGCAACCCCAAGAAAAGC
>CAYWBF010000193.1:0-5648 GCA_964456085.1 uncultured Eubacteriales bacterium | reverse complement strand
TATCTCCATATGTTAAAATACGTTGGATTCAACTAAATAATGTAGTAAAATCTGGTGGCTGGAGAATTGTGACCTTATATGATTATCAAAATTATTTTGGTTTTAGTGGTGCTGGTTAACGGAATTTTTGCCTTTGCCTTTATACGAGATTTGAGGCGGCATAGGGATATTTTAAAGGAGCCTGGCAATAACATCGCTATGGCAGTTTCTTCCTTTATAATATTTCTTCTGGCAACCTTTGGGATTTCGGATTTTGCCCTTTCTGCTTCGCTATACCCAAGACTTGGCTGGGTAAAGGATATACGGCTCCCCGGAACCTTGAACACCCAATGCGTTATACCCGTTACCCTAATGGCATTAATCTACATATCCTCTATTAACGTAGGGCTTGCTACTCTCATACTTGCTATAGTTTTTCAGATTATAGGTAGCTACATAGGGCCGATTTTTTTGCGTCGGCTTCCAGCTAAGACAATTAGAGGTATAGTTATTTGTGGGTTGATTATGGCTACAGTATTTTTGCTGCTGGGCAAGCTGGGTCTGCTTCCCTCGGGAGGCACAGCAAATTATCTTTCCGGCGGAAAGCTGGTTTTGTTTACCATTTTGTCATTTTTCTTCGGTGCCTTAAATAATATTGGCGTAGCATCTACTCCTTTAGCTCTGGCTACGGCATATGCCCTTGGGCTTAGCCCTATTTCAGCCTTTCCTATAATGATGGGTGCTAACACCTTTTCCATTTCTATAGGCGCCCTTCAATTTATAAGATACGATATTTATTCACGAAAAATTTCCATGTTTACCTCAATATTCGGTACACTAGGAGTGATAGTTGCGGCGTTTGTTGTAAAAAGCTTGGACGTTTCAGCATTACAGTGGGTTGTAATTGCTATATTAATTTACAGCTCTGTTACAATGCTCATGCCTCCTAGGAAAAAGAAGGCTACACCTGCCAGTGAATTAGCATAAAATAAGAAAAGCTTACATCTTTCATAACCCTTCACCATAATCGGAAGGGCTAGTAAATGATGTAAGCTTTTTTATTTTCAGCAATTTATGCCGGTTTAAAGCAGTTCCTTTAAGGTTTCCGTAAGCACCGCCGGTTCTATCTTTGCCTGTGCTTCGTTGGATTTAATCAACAAAGTAGGAAGGGGCGTTTTTGAGTAGGTTATTAGCCCCCTGTGCTTTTTCATTAGGGTAATCAGTTTCTCTTCCTTTGGCGGGGTTTCGGGTTTAAATTGCAATGCGGTATGGAGAGGTTTTCCATACTGCTTTTTTTCTGTAATTGAGGTTATGCCGATTTTATGTGCTGTGGCTTTAAGCATAGCGATTTCCAAAAGACACTGTACACTTTTAGGCAAGTCACCGTACCTGTCCTCAATTTCCTCCTGTACAAGGTTGTAATCCTCCACATTTTCAATAAAGGAGATTTTTTTGTATATTTCAAGCCGCTGCTCTTGGTTTTCAATGTAAGTCTCTGGAATGTAAGCGCTAACCTTAATATCGATTTTTGTTTCAAACTCGGGAATGGTTATCTCACCCTTTAACTCCTTAATAGCCTCCTGCAAAAGCTTGCAGTACATATCATAACCAACAGCGTCCATATGCCCATGCTGCTCGCCGCCGATAAGGTTCCCTGCACCGCGAATCTCCAAGTCACGCATAGCGATTTTTATACCACTGCCAAACTCCGTAAATTCTCTAATGGTTTGCAGCCTTTTTTCAGCGGTTTCGTCAAGCACCTTATTTTTTCTGTACATAAGGTAAGCAAAAGCTTGTCTGTTGGAGCGCCCTACCCTGCCCCTCAGCTGATAAAGCTGGGACAGACCCATTTTGTCAGCATCATGAATAATTATGGTGTTAACGTTGGAAATGTCCAAGCCTGTTTCGATAATGGTGGTACACACTAGCACATCAGTTTCATTGTCAATAAAGTCCAGCATAACGCTCTCCAGCTCTGCTTCAGCCATTTGCCCGTGAGCATAGGAAACAGATGCCTCGGGTACAAGTCTTTTTACCCTTGCAGCCATTTCGGAGATTGTTGAAACTCTGTTATATAAAAAGTAAACCTGTCCCTTTCGGGCAAGCTCTCGCTTAATAGCGTCCCGTATAAATTCATCATTGTATTCGCAAACGAAAGTTTGAATAGGCTGCCGCTCCAAGGGCGGCTCCTCCAAAATACTCATATCCCTAATACCTGTAAGGCTCATGTGAAGTGTTCTAGGTATAGGAGTTGCCGTTAGGGTCAAAACGTCCACAGAGGTTTTAAGCTGTTTAAGCTTTTCCTTGTGACCTACACCAAATCGCTGCTCCTCGTCCACAATAACAAGCCCCAAATCCTTAAAAACTATATCCTTAGACAAAAGTCTGTGAGTACCTATTACAATATCCGCTTGCCCTCTCTGAAGATTAGAGATTGCGGCAGTGATTTCCTTTTTTGTTCTAAATCTGGACAGAAGCTCTATTTGAATGGGATAGTCTCTCATTCTGGCAACGAAGGTGTTGTAGTGCTGCTGGGCAAGTATTGTGGTGGGCACAAGATATGCCACCTGCTTTCCATCTTGGACAGCCTTAAAGGCGGCACGAATGGCTATCTCTGTTTTGCCGTAGCCTACGTCACCGCAAATCAGCCTATCCATTACCTTAGCCGATTCCATGTCCGACTTCACCTCGGCTATAGCCGAAAGCTGGTCTGGAGTTTCCTCAAAGGGGAATTTTTCTTCAAACTCCTGTTGCCATACAACATCAGAGTTAAATGAGTAGCCCTTAGAATCCTGACGCTTAGCGTACAAAGCCACAAGCTCCTTGGCAAGTATTGTGACAGCCGCCTTGGTTTTTGCCTTAGCCTTGTTCCAGTCGGAGCCTCCAAGCTTATTCAGCTTAAGCTTAGCCTCGCTGCCGCCTATATATTTTTGCAGCATATCCATCTGGGTAATATCCACGTACAAGAATCCACCGTCTGAATACTCCAGCTTTAAATAATCCTTTGGAATACCATCAGAAACTATCTGCTCTATTCCTTTAAAAATACCTATACCATGGGACTGATGAACAATATGGTCGTTTACCTTTAAATCCGTAAAGCTCTCTATCTTGGAGGCGTTTTTCTTCGCCCTAGGCCGTCTGCTGCGTGTTCTTTCTTTAAACAGGTCGTTTAAGGAGATTATGGCGAAGCCGTTTTCAGTGGAGACAAAGCCGTTACTAAGGCTTCCGGTGGTTACTGTAATTTCCTCCGGAAAAACAGTCTGCCCTTCTAAGCTGTCCACAAATTTTGCACGAAGGCCGTTTTCCGTTAAATGCTCAACAATTCGCCGTCCGGCGCTCTTTACCCCAGCCAGTATAACAACTCGTGACTTTTTCTTAATCAAAAAATTAAGCTCATCTATGAGAAGGTCAATTCTGTTTCTAAAGGTTTGGATTTCTCTGGCGGTGAAGTTTACTATTTCTCTAATTTTAAAATCCTTAATAGAATGGGTAAGAGTTGTATACAAAACCGTATCAAAGGAAGCAAGCTGTGCCAAAACCTCCTGATAGGTAAAAACCATTGACCCCTGCCCCGGCAAAAGATAACCCTTTAGTATACGGTTTTTTATGCTGTCGGTAAATTCAAACAGAATACTTTCCCCATGGCTCTGTATTCGGGTCGGCTCATCAATAAACACCATTGTATTCTTGGGAAGATAATCTGTAAGGGAGTAGGTTTCCTTATAAAAGTATGAGGTTAACCCCTCTACTCCGGCAAAGGAGTGCTCCTCCTTAAGCCGCTCAATGGCTCTGCCTATATTTTGCGAAAGTGTTTCCGCCTCCTCCTTTTTACCCCGTTTTTCAAAGGTCTTAACAGTTTTTGAAAGCTCGGAGGATATAGCCTGTATGGCTTGTGAAAGAGTTTCTTCATTATATATAAGCTCTCTTGCAGGAAATACCTTTATGGTTTCCAGCTTCTCAATACTCTTTTGTGATATGGGGTCAAAAATACGAATGGAGTCTACCTCGTCCCCCCATAGCTCTATTCTGACGGGATTGGAATGAGTAGAGGCAAACAAGTCGATTATACCTCCACGCACTGCAAACTGCCCCACTCCCTCAACAAGGCTGGAGCGCTCATAACCCATATGCATAAGAGATTTTGACAGCTCGTCAAGGCTGATTTCCTTCCCCACATGTATGTCCATTATAAAGCTGGAGAAAACCTCCTTGGAAACAAGCTTGTCAAAAAGCGCCTCAATGGTCAGCACAATAACAATAGGCTCCTTATCAAGAAGAAGCTTAAGCACCTCAAAGCGCTCTCTTAAAATGTCGTTACTCTTTACATCGGCGTTGTAGAACAATATATCCTTATGGGGATAATATTTTACGCCGCTTCCCAAAAAATAGGTAAAGTCCGCAAAATATTCCTTTGCCTTTGCTTCGGAGTGAGTGACAAAAATGGCCGGGCGTTTTTTTTCGTTTATTAAGGCAAAGGACAGCAAAGCCTTTTGAACGTCAACAACCCCTGTGGCCAGCACAGGGGTGATTCCTTTACCTAAGCTTTTATACGCATCAAGCTCCAGTAATTGTGTAATTATAGGGTTCATTCTTTTCTCCTACTGTTATATCTATTCATTGCCTCGGTGGCGCCGCCGGTTTTGATAATACATTCTATGGCGTCACAGGCCAGATTGATTCCGTTTATTATTTCTTTTTCCTCGTCCTTTTTAAATTTGCTTAGTACATAGTCTGCCAAGTCATACTCCGGGGGTTTTTCACCTATACCTATTCGCACACGAATAAATTCGTCCGACTCAAGCTGGTAAATTATATCCTTCATGCCGTTATGACCTCCGGCGCTTCCTCGCTCCCTAACCCTAATCCCCCCTACGGGAACTGTGGTATCGTCGTACACCACAATAATTGACTGGGGCGCTAGCTTGTAAAACTCCACTGCATCACGGACACTTTCGCCGGATCTGTTCATATAGGTTTGTGGCTTTAGGCAAATTACCTTTTTCCCGCCTATGAAGCCTTCCGCCATATGAGCCTTGAATTTCAGTTTATTTATGTTAAGGTCGTTGTCATAGCATAGCTTATTTATGGCTTCAAAGCCCACGTTATGACGAGTACCCTTATAATCTTTCTCGGGATTGCCTAAACCTACTATTAGAATCATGTTTTCTCCTCATGAAAAACAAAAAAATTGGCTCAGCACCAAATTTTTGAAAAATGTATATTGTAAAAAAGAGTAAATCTATATTAACATAGGTGTTTTATTCATTCAAGAAGTTATGATTATTTTTGTTCGGAATTTTACTAATTGACACAGGTTTTGAACACAAACAGTGATAAAAAACGGGCAGAGAATTAAACCAAATCAAAAGGTTTAATTTCCTGCCCGTTTTTTTACAGTAAGCCAGCTAAATGTGCTGCACCGATTAATCCTGCGGTGTTTCCAAGCTCGGCTTTTTTTATGGCTACCCCGTGAAAAATTTCCGGGGTATTTTTTTTGAGTAGAACCCTTACCCTTTCTACGATATAGGTTTCGTTAATAATTCCTCCCCCCATAATTATAAGATTGGGGTTGAAAATATAGGCTAGACTGACTCGACCTAAAACGATTTCTTTTATCAAGCTGTCAACTACTGCCGCAACATTTGGATTATCTATCTGCTCAATAT
>CAYWBF010000192.1:0-5680 GCA_964456085.1 uncultured Eubacteriales bacterium | reverse complement strand
AGCAAGCTGGTTTTGACTTATGGAATCATCTCCCAAGGCATATAGCTTTTGCATAAGACCCTCTACTATTACCTGCTTTTTCAGATTAAGATTAAGCACATGGATTCCGCTGCTAAAGCAGGACAGTAGGCTTATGCCGTTAAGAGCGTGAGCCACGTCCTCCACATAGCTGCCGTTAAAGTTCATTACAATCCGTGTATGAGCGGAATTGTTTACGCTGCCGGTTTTATGGATTTCGTCTGGCCTTATTAGCACAACGTTGCCAGGGTTTATAATATATGTGCTGTCATCAATAAAATATTGACGTGTACCGTCAAGCTGAAAATATATCTCATATTTTTTATGAAAATGGAAGGCACGCATATCATATCCGGTGTTGCGGTGCGTCTTGTCAATAAAAAAATCAAAATGGGGTGAAAAGATACATTCTCTTACCATAGCAACCACCTCAAATAAGGTTTTGTCACATTTTTTTCTTGTATATCCATTACAAAGAATCAGGGGCAAGTATTAGAATCGCCCACTATCCCATTATAACATTATACTGCTAAAAAAACCAACATAAAATTTAGATTGTTTGTTCATCTTTTAGTAATTTTGTCTGTCTTGAAGGATTTTTTGCTAATTAATGTGGCTGTGATTTACTCAATAAAAGGGACTACATTATGACAGCCCCTTTTATTGAGCATTATAGAACTTCTCTAAGTAATATATTTTTTCATATTCTTTAATGCCGTTTTTTCTAAACGGGATACTTGGGCTTGGCTTATCCCGATTTCGTCTGCAACCTCCATTTGAGTTTTTCCCTCAAAAAATCGAAGATTCAAAATATGCTTCTCCCTATCGTTAAGCCGTTTGAGTCCTTCTAGTAGAGAAAGGTTCTCAATCCAGTTGCTATCCTGATTTTTTTCGTCACTTACCTGATCCATTACAAATAGTGCATCACTGCCGTCGTGGTATACCGGCTCAAACAATGATATAGGCTCCTGAATAGCATCCAGCGCAAAAAGAATGTCCTCCTTTGGAAGCTCCAGCTCCTTAGCTATCTCTTCAATGGTAGGCTCCTTTTGGTTTTGATTAGTGAGTTTTTCCTTAACCTGCAACGCTTTATAGGCGGTATCTCTAAGAGAGCGGCTTACCCTTATGGCATTATTGTCACGAAGATAGCGCCTTATTTCCCCTATAATCATTGGCACAGCATAAGTAGAGAATTGTACTCCCTGTGTAACATCAAAATTGTCAATAGCCTTAATCAGTCCAATACAGCCCACTTGGAAAATATCGTCCACATATTCTCCACGGTTATTAAACCTTTGAATTATGCTAAGAACCAGCCTTAAATTGCCGTAGATGTATTGCTCCCTTGCTTCCTCGTCACCCTTCAAAATTCTGTCAAACAGTTGCTTTTTTTCTTCGCCCTTTAGCACTGGAAGCTTAGAAGTGTTAACTCCGCAAATTTCCACCTTATTGTTTAGCATAAAATCACTCCCGGATGCAGTTTATGGATTTAACTATTAGGATAGGCGCTTAAAGCACAAAAAAAGAGGCTTATGCTTATCCCCGTTAATAAAATCATTTCCAGCGGAGTTAAATTTATACTAAAAAAAATTTATTAACTTTTTCCATTTTTTTGCTTGCGCTTCCTTTTTTCAGCTTTTCGCTTGGCAGAAATTAGCGAATAAAGCTTGTCCATTGCGTCCTTAAGACCGCCCACTTGGTCGATTAGACCCTCGGAAACCGCCTCCTGGCCTATTAAAATGGAGCCTACATCCAAAACCAGCTTCTCTGTGTCCAGCATAAGAGCGGCCAACCGTTTTCTGGAAATTCTTGAATTTTTGACAACAAATTCTGACACTCGTTCCTGTGTTTTATTAATGTAGTCGTAGGTTTGGGGGGCGCCAACAACTGTACCGTTTAGTCTGACTGGGTGAATAGTCATTGTAGCTGAGGGTGCAATAAAGGAATACTTGGCTGATACCGCCAAGGGCACCCCAATAGAATGTCCCCCACCCAAAACAAGAGACACCGTAGGCTTCCCAATACGAGAAATAAGCTCTGCAATGGCAAGCCCTGCCTCCACATCTCCACCCACAGTATTAAGCAGCACTAACAACCCGTCAACCTCCGGGTTTTCCGCAGACATAACAAGCTGTGGTATTACATGCTCGTACTTTGTGGTTTTGTTGTGAGGTGGTAAAACCACATGACCTTCTATCTGCCCTATTATTGTAACAAACTGAATATTTCCTTTTGGATTTCTAGGTATGGGCATGTTAAGCGGCTCCCCGTAAGGTGACGGGGGAGGTGGTGGCTGTGGGGGAAGCTGAGACATTTCCTCTTCATTATTAGAATAATACATATTTTCTCCCATTTATTGTTTTTCCTTAGGATTAAACACCAAGGCTGCTAAAAAGCTGAACACCATTGCGGCAGTTATGCCTGCTGCCCCTGCCTTAAGACCTCCGGTCAGAATACCGGAAATCCCCTTGGATTCAATTTCCTGCTTAACACCCTTGCTTAACAAATATCCGAACCCGGGCAAGGGCACCGTTGCCCCTGCGCCTGCATACTCCACAAGCTTTTCGTAATACCCAAGCCCCCCCAGCAGACAGCCAATCACCACAAACAAAACCAAAATCCGTGCGTTGGTTAGCTTTGTCTTATCCACAATAACTTGACCTATGACGCAAATAATTCCGCCCACAATAAAAGCCTTAATGTATTCCATGTTTTCACTCCTACCAGAAAGCGGCGCACCGCATTTTTATAAATTTAAAGCCTGAAATTATTATTTATAATTTCAGGCTTTTTATACGCTTGCGGCTTTACACCTATGTTCATTCACAATCATCATTAAGAGCTTCCTATTTAATTATTTCACCTATAACTATTGCCTTACAATTTTATGTAAAGTATAATAAAAATAACTTATACATACTCTCTTATACAGTCCAAAATGAACGAGTATTTTTGTGGGTAAATTTATTTAATTGGAGGAAGCAGCGATGAGAAAAAGCATAAGACTCGCTATTTTAATACCTACTATTATTGTTTTGCTTGTTGGTATTGTTGCAGAAATTTTTGTAATTGTACGTCAAGCCTCAAAATCTGTTAGAAGCCTATCCGACGAGCTTATTTTGGAAGCTGTAAGCCATTACACCTACCAGTTTAAGGCGGAGGGCGAAAATACCTTCGGCGCTATTAATGCAATACAGCCGGTAATTAAGAGCCTTGCTAACGGCAAAGGCACTCGTGAACAAGTAATTAATATTTTAAAAGAATCAATGCTTTCAAACAACAGAATCTTTGGAATGTGGACTTGTTGGGAGCCTGATGCCTTCGATGGAAAAGATGCTGAGTATATTAACACCCAATACCATGACGCTACCGGCAGATTTGTTCCTTATATTTATTCCGATGGCAGCAAAACTGTCATTGAGCCGCTTGCAGGCTACACCGATGCGGTAGAGGGAGCTTATTACCTTAATGCCCTTAATTCAAAAAAGCTTACTGTTACAGACCCGTTCTACTATTCTGTTGGTGGTAAGAATGTGCTTTTATACTCCATTGCTATTCCCGTCCTTGACGAAAATAACAGAGCTGTGGGTGTAGTAGGAGCAGATATTAGCTTAGCTAGTCTTACTGAGCTTTTTTCTAAGATAACCATATTAGAGGATGGGTACATGTTTACCATAAGCCCCAATGGCTTGATTGCAACCCACCCTGACAATTCGTTGATTCTCAAAAATTACAACGAGATATGGCTTAATCAATTCAGCGGTAAATTTACCGAGCTTCAAAAGCAATGGGGTGAGTTCTCCGAAAAAGCTTACTCCGAACAACTAAAAATGAACGTTACCCTTTCTGCAGAAAGCGTCGCTATTGGAGATACGGATAGTATGTGGCTCATTTGCGCCGTTATTCCTCAAACTACTGTGGACGATCCTGTAGTACACATAGCTCTTACAATAATTGTTGTGGCGGTGCTTGTTGTACTTGCTGTTGGAATAACTATTTATGTTATTATAACCCGAAAGCTAAAACCTATTGGCACTATTAAGGCAGCAGCAATGGAAATCGCTTCCGGTAATCTTAACGTTAACCTTAACATGAACAACCAAGACGAGGTTGGTGTTCTTGCCTCCTCCTTCGCCAAGGTTCGGGATACAATTCTGCTACTCACCGATAAAATCCGTACTACTGCCGTGGATTTGGAGCAAGGTGATGTGGACGCTAGAATATCCGACGCAGAGTTTGAGGGAGAGTTTAAAGATACGGTTCATTCAATCAACGGCATACTTGAAGCCAACGCCAGCGACAACAGAACTATTTTCAGAGCCTTCGGCGAGCTTGGCAACGGTAATTTTGAGCATGAGCTGGAAAAATTCCCCGGTAAGAAGGGTTTTGCCAATAATAAATTTGACGAACTTAAGAGTAACTTAAAATCAGTCAACAAGGATATTTCAACCCTAATTGAATCAGCCATAAACGGCAGCTTGGACAAGAGATTAGACCCGGATTTATACTCCGGCGACTGGAAGAGGCTGGTTGAGGGGCTTAATAGGCTATCACAGGCTGTAAGCACCCCTATTGACGAGGCAAACAGCATATTGTCAGAGCTTTCTAACGGAAACTTTAACGTGGCCGTAAGCAAAAACTACAAGGGCAGCTTTGCTCACATGATGAGCGCCTTTGAGAAGATGATTGACTCCACAGGCTCATATATTAACGAAATCACTCAAATACTTGGAACTATGTCCAAAGGGGATTTACGGAACAACATTACTAGGGACTATGTGGGGCAATTTAACCTAATCAAGGAATCAATAAACAACATCGCCCAAACTCTACGGCTTACCATTGGCGAAATAAAGGTTGCTTCGGACAACGTACTTTCCGGAGCCAAGCAAATTTCCAACTCCTCCATGGAGCTGGCTAACGGCGCATCTACACAGGCAAGCACAGTAGAGGAGCTTAACGCTTCTATAATGACAATTAATCAGCAGACTAAAGACACCTCCCACAAGGCTGATTCTGCAAACGAATATTCTCAAAAGTCCATTGCCAGCGCTACAGATGGTAATGATGAAATGCTCTTGATGCTTAAATCTATGGAAGAAATCAAGGAAGCCTCACGGAACATTTCAAAAATCATCAAGGTTATTGACGATATTGCATTCCAGACTAACCTACTGGCACTTAACGCCGCTGTAGAGGCTGCCCGTGCAGGAGAGCACGGCAAAGGCTTTGCGGTAGTTGCGGAGGAGGTTCGCTCCTTAGCCGGCAGGAGCCAGCAGGCCGCGAAGGATACCTCCGGCTTGATTGAGGATACCATTTCTCGGATTAACGAGGGAACAGCTACTGCTCAGCTTACGGCAGAGGCGCTGCAAAGGATTGTAGCTGATACGAAGAAGGTATCAGACATAATCAGCGAGATATACGTAGCCACTAAAGAACAAGCGGACAGCGTTTCACAGATCACCATGGGCATAAACGAAATTTCACAGGTAGTGCAAATCAACTCCTCCACCTCACAGCAGACTGCGGCGGCGGCAGAGGAGCTAAACAGCCAGTCCGAAGTGTTGGCGCAGATGGTTTCTAAGTTTAATGTATAAATAATTTCAAAGAGTTATAAGACCTTGGTGGAGAAAACCTTTTTTTCAACGACAAAAAAAGGTTT
>CAYWBF010000191.1:0-5743 GCA_964456085.1 uncultured Eubacteriales bacterium | reverse complement strand
ATGCTATATCTATTCCTCTATTTTCAAAGGAGGTTTCTGTAAGCTCCTCTACAGTATATTCCTTGCCTTGAAAAACAATCCGTTTTCCTGCGGAGCGCTTTGAGGAGAATAGGAAAAAATTATTCACAGGGAATTTGTTCTCCTCCAAAACCTTTAAAAAGGCGTTGCCAACCATGCCGGTTGCCCCCACCACCGCTAAATTTACAGCTTTCATAATATCCTCCCTTAGCCTAGCTTCTTCATTGTTGGGAAAAGAAGCACGTCTCTTATAGAATTTGAGTCGGTCAGCAGCATAACGAACCTGTCTATGCCCAGCCCAAGTCCACCTGTAGGTGGCATTCCGTATTCAAGGGCAAGTAAAAAGTCCTCGTCTATCATAACCGCCTCTTGGTCGCCCAGTTCTCTTAATGATTCCTGATGCTTAAATCTCTCCCTTTGGTCAATAGGGTCGTTAAGCTCGGAATAAGCGTTGGCAAACTCCCTGCCTACAATAAAAAGCTCAAAGCGCTCTGTATAGTCCGGCTTATCCGGCTTTCTCTTGGTGAGATGGGAGATTTCTACTGGGTGGTCTAAAAGGAAGGTTGGCTGAATCAAGTTCTTTTCCGCATACTCCTCGAAGAAAAGGTTTAGTATGTCCCCCTTTTGGTGATGTGGCTTGAATTGTATATTATGCTCCTTGGCTACTCTTTGTGCTTCCTGTGTGCCGGCTATGGCGTCAAAGTCTACGCCGGAGTATTTCTTAACCGCATCTACCATAGTGAGCTTTTCAAAAGGCTTGCTGAAATCTATTTTGTATTCGCCATAGGCAACAACCATATCTCCGCAAACCTCCTGTACTACAGCTTTCATAAGGCTTTCAATAAGCTCCATCATGCCGTAATAATCGGTAAAGGCGCAGTAAAGCTCCAGCATTGTAAACTCGGGGTTATGTTTTATACTTAAGCCTTCGTTTCTGAAAACTCTGCCTATTTCATATACCCTGTCAAGCCCACCTACAATAAGCCGCTTCAAAGGCAACTCAAGGGCGATTCTCATATACATGCTCATATCCAGTGCGTTGTGATGCGTAATAAAAGGACGGGCGTTAGCTCCACCTGCAATGGTTTGCAGTACAGGAGTTTCCACCTCTATATAATCTCTGCCGTCAAGGAAGCGTCTTATGGATTTTATAATCTCCGACCGCTTCAAAAATGTATCCTTAACTTCTTGATTAACAATCAAATCTAAATATCTCTGACGGTATCTAAGCTCAGTATCTCTTAAGCCGTGCCATTTCTCGGGCAAAATCTGTAGGCTCTTGGTTAAAAGTATCAAGGATTCCGCTTTTATGGAAATTTCTCCCTTTTGAGTTCTGAACACAATACCCTTTACGCCAATAATATCACCAATATCAAAATGCTTAAATTCCTCGTAAGCTTCGTCACCTACGTCATTTTTCCTAACATAGATTTGGATTCTGCCAAGCTTGTCTTGAACATCACAAAATGATGCCTTACCCATAATGCGCTTAGTCATCATACGTCCAGCTACAGAATACTCCTTGCCGTCCATATCCTCAAAGTCCTTGTGAATGTTAGCGCTGTAAGCCGTAACCTCGTACTTAACCTGTACAAAAGGGTCTTTGTTCTCCCTTTGTAAAGCCGCCAGCTTTTCCCGGCGAATTTTCAACAGCTCGCTAAGCTCGGCTTGGTTAAGCTCTTGCGGCTCTGCTGCCGGTTCCTCTTGATGTAACACAGTAATTCCTCCTATTTTAATTCGTTGTAGTTTCTAAGAAATAGAGTCAACCCTATACGAAAAGGTTCCGTCTGGGGCGTCTACATCTACTATATCCCCAACAGCCTTTCCAATAAGGGCAGAGCCCAGTGGTGATTCGTTAGAAATTCTGCCGCCCAAAGGGTCAGCCTCGGCAGAGCCCACTATTGTATAGGTAAGCTCCTCGTCATAGCTCATATCGTAAACAACAATCTTGCTGCCAACACTGATAACCCCTTTGTCAAGGGCGTCGTCATCTATAAGCTCTGCATTACGCAGCATTTTTTCTATGGTAATAATTCTTGCTTCAATTTCTGCCTGTTCTTCCTTAGCGGCATCATACTCGGCGTTTTCGGAAAGGTCACCTTGGCCTCTGGCTTCCTTTATCTTGCCGGCAACCTCCTTACGTCTTACAATCTTTAAATCTTGAAGCTCATCCTCCAGCTTTTTAAGGCCTTCATATGTCAGAACGATTTTTTTCTCTGCCATTAAAACAACTCCCTTTTTGAACAGAATATTGAATTATTCAAATTATTATGAAAAAGTATATAGGAATACAAAAGATGTGTCAACATTTGGTTTAATCCTTTTATCTATATTTAATGTTTGACGGAGATTGGAAGACGGATACAAAAAAGGAGCGTTGCAGGCTTATTGCCTTACAGCGCTCCTTTTTTTAGAATACACTTCCGTACCCAATAATTTTTTCCTTCATGCCTTCCTTGAAATTGCCATGATTTTTGTCAAAGGAGTTAATATATACTCCGTTATTGTCTAAAGAGGAGTGGACATACATATCATCACCTATGTAAATAGCCACATGCCCTTTAAAAAAAATCAAGTCACCTTTTTTCAATCGGTTTTGGGAAATATTTTTTACGGGGAAGCCTTCCTTTATATAGGAATCTCTTAAAATAATTATTCCGTTTAAATAATATGCCATAAATGCAAGCCCAGAGCAGTCTATGCCTAGGAAGGTTTTACCTCCCCAGCGGTATTGTGCTGTTAGATACCCTAATGCAGAGTTCACAATGGCATCTCTTAAGGCGGCTTCATCATGTTTTTTTATTTCTTCATTATATATCGGAGGAAGGGTTGTGTTGCCTGTTCTTATATAGCCTGTTTCTCCTGTATACAGACTTACTTCCAGCCAGCTACAGGTTTTTTCCAATAGTGCTACGTTAATTATACTGCCTCGAGGTACTGTAAGAAATATTCTCGTTTTTATGTCAGGCTGCTCTAAAATATCTGCACATGGCGCTGTTACAATAACTTCCAGCAAGTCCGTGGGTTGAGGTGCATTAAAAAATAAACTCCTATGAAGAAACCCCTCATAATTATAGAAGGAATTTATTTTATAAAATTCGCCATAGCTTCCAAGTACCTCATATACCATACCGTATAGAAGCTGGTCAGAGGTTTGACTATTTTGGTCTGGCTCCTGCTTTAAATCAATAATTGGCTTAGCCGTGATACCGTACATAAAGCCGCCCCCCTTCAATGCTCGCCATTTTTCCCATAGGTAGAGTGATGTTTGGCATACAATGACCGGAGTATAAGTTCATTAAGGCTGGCTTACCTCTATTTGAAGCGTTGGAAAAATGATGTTCAAATATGCTTCTTAGAGTTAAGCCATCCTCATTTTTTTTTTCGCACTTAGTAAACATTCCTAATACTATCCCGGCTGCATCATCAAGCTTCCCAGCCAAGCTTAGCTGTGTCAACGCCCTATCTATTCTATACGGCTCTTCTGATACGTCCTCCAAAAATAAAATTTTGTCCTTAGTGTCTATTTCATAGGGTGTGCCCATAAGGGTGGAAATTATTGTTAAATTTCCTCCAACAAGGCTGCCAACAGCTTTTCCATGGCTTAGGCTATGCAACTCAAATCCCTTAGGGTTTTTAATTTCTGCGAAAGCCGTTTCTTCCTTATTAAATATCCCAAATATATGAGTCATGAAGCCGCCCATAGAAAAGCTGTCACATTTAAAAAGGTCACTCCCCGGCATTGGTGCATGGAAGGTCGCCAGCTCTGCCCTTTGGTTAATGGCTACATGCAGCGCTGTAATATCCGAATATCCTACAAAAACCTTAGGGTTATCCCTAACGGCTCTAAAGTCAATCATATTAAGCAACCGCTGACAACCGTAGCCTCCCCTTACAGCAAAAATCCCCTTAATCTCCTTATCCTCAAACAAACCGTTTATTTCAGCCGCTTTAAGGCTATCATTGGTGTAAGCAAAATGATTCTCAAAGTAGCAGCTTGGGCAGGGCTTTACCAAAAGCCCTAACCCCTCCAGCACATTAACAGCAAGCTCAACCCTCTGGGGCTGTGCTTTGCTTGCAGGTGCAATAAGCGCTACAGTGTCACCCTTTTTTAACGGCTTTGGGATTAACATAGACACTCCTTATAAAGCTAGTTATTAATATTTCTCGTAATGAACAGCAGAAGGATTATACCTATCTACAAACTTATTGCTCTCTCCCTCTGGATAGCCAATGGCAATTATTCCGTATGGTTTAATATGTGAAGGCAAATCGAACATCTTTATAATATATTCCATTCTGTCCTCCTTTGGTGCAACGCCTAGCCAAACACCGCCAAGCCCTTGTGTTACGGTTTCAAGCAAAATATTCTGGGTAGCTGCGCCCAAGTCTTGCTCCCAATACTCGGGGTATTTCATTTTTTCTTCATTGCCCAACAAAACAATAGATACAGCAGAGCCTAACACAGGCTTAGCGTGGGGACTTACTCCACCAAGCTGCTTAAGATTTTCGCTGTCCTGTATCACAAGGAACTCCCATGACTGCTGGTTTCCGGCAGAGGGAGCCTGCATTGCCGCCTTTAATAATGCTTCGATTTTTTCCTTTTCTACCGGCTTGCTTTGAAATTTTCTTACACTTCTTCTTGAATTAATTACGTCCATCTGAATTTTCCTCCCTTTAATTTTATTTTTTCATTCCTTATAATTATACCATTTTCTAATTGAATAAATCAAAAAAATATTTTACACATTTTTCAATTGATGCTATAATGATTTAATTTCTAAAATTTAGGGGGTTACCATGGGTAAACTTTTCGGAACCGACGGTGTTCGCGGCGTAGCAAATCTGGAGTTGAAACCACAGCTAGCTTTTGACTTAGGAAGAGCCGGTGCTTTTATACTTACTAAAGAAATTAACAAGGGTAACAAACACATACCAAAGATTATAGTAGGCATGGATACAAGAATCTCCGGCAATATGCTTATGGCTGCTCTATCCGCCGGCATTTGCAGCGTAGGGGCTATGGTGTACAATGCTGGTATAATTTCTACCCCTGCCATTGCATACCTAACAAGAAAATACGGCTTTGATGCGGGAGTTATGATTTCAGCTTCCCATAACAAAGTAAAGGATAACGGAATTAAATTTTTCAACGGAAACGGCTTTAAGCTGCCTGATGAGCTGGAGCTGGAAATTGAGGACATTATTTTTAACGGTCTTGACACCCTTCCTACACCTATAGGCAAGGACGTTGGAAATATTATTATGTGCAACACAGCTTTAGAAGATTACGCTGATTTTTTGGTTGACACTATTAAAAAGGAAGGGATTAGCTTTGAGGGGCTTAAGGTTGGTGTGGACTGTGCCAACGGTGCTACCTTTGAGGCTGCGCCACTTGTTTTATCACGTCTTGGCGCTACAGTGTCTGTTATTGCCAACACCCCTGACGGAGTCAACATTAACCTAGACTGCGGCTCAACCCATATGGAAGGGTTGGTTAAGCATGTTGTGGAAAACGGTCTTGACATAGGCGTAGCTTATGACGGTGACGGCGACAGATGCTTAATAGTGGACGAAAAAGGCAATATTGTTGACGGTGACCAAATTCTGTCTATTTGCGGCGTTCATCTTAGAAACGAAGGCAAGCTGAAAAAAGATACCATTGTAGCAACAATTATGAGTAACCTTGGTCTATTCTTAATGGGAGAGGCGCAAGGCATAGAGA
>CAYWBF010000190.1:0-5746 GCA_964456085.1 uncultured Eubacteriales bacterium | reverse complement strand
TGATGCCTAGCTTGTTGAGTGTATCTGAAATCTGTTATGAAGAATTGCTGGGTAGGTGTAACCAAAACATAACCAGTGCTTCCGGTAAACCCAGAGAGGTATCTTCTATTTTCTTTACTAAAAATTAATGCGGCATCTAATTCGTTCTCGCTAATATAATTTTTAAGCTTATTTACTTTGTTAAGCATTTAATCGCCTCTTTTCATTTTTTGATTTAGATGGCTTTGCCTAATTATAACAAGTGCCACTACCGAGGGTAGTGGCACGAAATCTTGTTTGAAGTTGTGTGTTGTAGGTTTGGGGGAGCTACACTCCCCCAAGCCCCCTAGTATGAAAATCTACTAAATTGTAAAGTACCGGAAGGCATTACATTATATTTTGTTAAATCAGCGGAGAAGCCATTAATTTTTTCGCCATGTTGTAGGTAAACACATGGTGCGTCTTCCATAATAAGCTCTTGGGCTTTCATGTAAGCATTCTTTCTTTCTTCTGGGTCAACGGAATCTCTACCCTTTTCAAGAAGTCCATCAACGTCCTTGTTAGTGTAGAAAGCCATGTTTCCGGCTTCACCGTGGTTAGAAGAGTGGTATTGTGAATATAAAGCGTAGTCTGGGTCACCTGTAGCGGCAGACCAACCAAGCACGAACATTTCAAGGCCGCCTACATAAACCTTCTCGATGAATGCGCCCCATTCCATAATTTGAATCTCAACTTCAATGCCAACAGCCTTAAGCTGATTTTGAACCATTTCGCAAATATCAATTCTTTGTTGAGTTTCGTTAGTTGTTATTGTAAGCTTTAAGCCGTTTGGAAAACCTGCTTCTGCCAATAAGGCTTTTGCTTTTTCAACATTATACTCGTATTGCTTAAGGCTAGGATTGTAGCCCCAGATAGAAGGAGACATTGGGCCGGAGCCTTTAAGGCCTGTGCCTTGGTAAATTACGTTAAGAATAGCATTTGTGTCAACAGCCATATTAATCGCTTGTCTAACACGAACATCTTGAAGTGGGCCTTGAGTGTTTGTTAATACAATAAAGCTGGTTGTAAAGTCCTTGCTTTTTAAAACTACAGTATTTGGAGCAGCATCAAGACGTGCAATATCGTTTGGTGGTACGTCAATAGCTACATCAATGCCGCCTGTTTCAAGCTCAATGGTTCTGCTGGCGGTTTCAGGTATAGTTCTGATTACAAGGTCTTTAATGATTGCCTTGTCGCCCCAGTAATCGTCAAAACGGGTTAATTCAATTTTATCACTAGCTGTCCATTTAACAAATTTGTATGGGCCAGTACCGATAGGGCTTTGGCCTACCTTGTCGCCGCTTTCTGTTACAGCCTTTTCATTTACAATAGCCATTACGTTATGTGCAAGGTGGGCAAGAATAGGGCCAAATGGCTTAGATAGCTTCATTTCAAATGTATAATCGTCAATAACCTTACAGCTTTCTACGTCAATAGTTGCCATAATGGATTTTGCATGTGGTGATTCACCAGCTCTTTTAAATGTAAACATTACGTCAGAGGCTTTTAATTCCTCGCCATTGTGGAATTTAGCACCTTTTCTTAAGTGAAAAACATAAGTAGATGGGTCAACAATATCCCATTTTTCTGCTAAGCCGGGAATTATGTTCATTTCCTCGTCTTGCTCTACAAGGTTTTCAAAAATCTGGGAGCTAACTCTACCTGCAGGTGAGTCTGTTGTGCCCTGTGGGTCAAGGGTTTTTGGGTCAGCACCTTGTGCTGCCACTAAAACGTCCTTCTTTGGAGCGGCATTGCTTGCGCTGGGAGCAGCAGGTGCACTTGAAGCAGCAGGGGCAGCCGGCGCTGCTGAAGGTGCACTTCCCTTATCGGCAGGAGCAGAGGTTTGTCCACATGCTGTTAGTAATAAGCAGCTGGTTAAAACTGCAGCTGTTATTGTTTTAAATTTCATTGTTTTTCCTCCTTTTTATTTCTTACATTATTTTTTAGCAGCTGGGGGACTGCAAATTTTCAAGCAGTCCTAGGCTGTTGCTAACATTTTAATTTTTTTAAAACCCGCCATTCTCTCTTATACACGCCGCAAAATGGTTCGGCGAAACCTCCACAAGCTGTGGCTGTTCCTTAAAGCATTGGTCTTGAGAATATAAGCACCTTGGGGCAAAGCGGCAAATAGGCTTTGGATTAATAGGGGAGGTGATTTCCCCCTTTAGAATAATGCGCTCACGCTTTGCGCCTGTCTTTGCTATAGGTATAGCGGAAAGCAGTGCCTTGGTGTATGGGTGGTACTGCACCTTAAAAAGCTCCTTTGCTGGGCTTTTTTCAACTAGGGTGCCAAGATACATTACGCAAATTTCATCAGAAATATGCTTAACTACCGATAGGTCATGGGTAATAAAAATATAGGTAAGCCCCAATTTCTCTTGAATATCCTGCATAAGGTTAAGAATCTGGGCTTGAATAGACACATCAAGAGCAGATACAGGCTCATCGCAAACAATAAACTTTGGGTTAAGCGCCAATGCTCTGGCGATACCGATTCTTTGACGCCGACCTCCGTCAAGCTCATGAGGGTAGGAATTTTTAAGGCGGCTGGCTAAGCCTACGGTTTCCATAAGCTCATCTGCACGCTGTCTTTGCTTTTCCTTGCTGCCGTCAAAAAAATTATAGGTTTCCATTGGCTCTAAAATAATGTTCCGCACAGTCATTCTAGGGTTAAGAGATGAAAATGGGTCTTGAAAAATCATTTGCATGTTTCTTCGTATCTCTTTAAGTCGAGCAGGGGTTGGGTGTGTAATATCCTCACCCTCAAATAAAATCTGACCACCAGTAGGCTCCAGCAAATGCAAAATCACACGTCCAAGGGTGGACTTACCACAGCCAGACTCTCCAACAACACCAAGAGTACTGCCCTTTTTTATTGAAAAGCTTACACCGTCTACGGCGTGAAGCATACCGTTTGGTGTTTTGAAATATTTTTTTAAGTCCTTTACTTCCAATAGTGTACTCATTTTAACACCCCCCTTTTATGGCATGAACACATGATACAAAATGACCTTCGGGTGTGGTAAAGCAAGGTACAATACCCTTTTCACATTCCGCTGTTTTAAAGGCACATCTGGGGCCAAAGCTACAGCCCTTTGGCAGGTTAACAGGGTCAGGCATAAGTCCGGGGATAGGGTTTAGCCTATCCTGGTCACTATCCAAATCCGGTAAGGAGCCAAACAGCCCTTTGGTGTATGGGTGCTTGGTTTCATTGTAAATTTGGTCTAAGGAGCCGTACTCCACGATTTGTCCGGCGTACATAATGGCTACCTTATCGCAGGCTTCTGCAACAACGCCTAAATCGTGGGTTATAAGCAACATTGATGTATTAAATTCTTTCTTTAGCTTTAGCATAAGCTCTAATACCTGTGCTTGAATGGTCACATCTAAGGCAGTAGTCGGCTCGTCGGCTATTAGCAAAGCTGGATTACAGGAAAGAGCAATAGCAATAACTACACGTTGCTTCATTCCTCCGGAAAACTGATGAGGGTATTCGTCATACCTGTCCCCAGGGATTCCTACCAATTCTAATATTTCTTTCGCCTTAAGTGTTGCATCCTTACGAGACAGACTGTCATGTATACGAATAGCCTCGGCTATTTGAACCCCAACAGTCATAACAGGATTAAGAGAAGTCATGGGGTCTTGAAAAATCATAGATATTTGCTTTCCCCTTATGCTTCTCATCTTGGCTTTGCCTAAGGCTAAAAGATTTTGGCCTTCAAATAAAATTTCGCCGCTGCAAATTTTGCCGGGAGGGTTTGGAACAAGTCCCATTATGCCTAAAGCTGTGGTAGTTTTACCTGCGCCTGTTTCCCCAACAAGGCCGAGTGTTTCACCTCTTTTAAGCTCTAGGTTTAGATTATTTACGGCTTTAACTATTCCGCTGTCCGTTTTGTATTCTACTGAAAGATTTTTTATCTCTAAAATTTTATCCACAGCAATGCACCTCTAATTTTTTAATCTTGGGTCAAGAGCATCACGAAGCCCGTCTCCCAGCACGTTAAGAGAGTAAATGGTAATCATTATTGCAAGGCCGGGGAAGGTTGCCAAATGCCAGTAATCACGAATATGCTGCCGTGCGCTGGAAAGCATAGAGCCCCACTCGGGAGTTGGAGGCTGAATGCCTAAGCCAAGGAAGCTTAAAGCTGCCGCCGACAAAATCGCACCGGCAACACCAAGAGTTGCTTGCACTATAACAGGTGCCATGCAGTTTGGAAGAATATGCTTAAGTATAATTTTATAATCCGGAACACCGATGGAGCGAGCGGCTTCAACAAATTCCTGTCCCTTTATGGTTAGCACAGAAGCTCTAACCACACGGGAGTAGCCCGGAATACCGCCTATAGAAATGGCGATAACTAAGTTAAAAAGTCCCGGCTTCAAGGCTGCGGCAATAGAAATTGCAAGTAGCATACCCGGAATTGCCATTAATATATCCATTGCTCTCATTAAAATATTATCAATCCTATTTCCATAAAAGCCGGAAACAGCCCCAATTAAGCCGCCTACAACTACAGATGCCAAAACTGATGAAAAACCTACCAACAAAGATACCCTACTGCCGAAAATAATGCGGCTGAAAACATCTCTGCCGAAGTTATCTGTGCCCAGCAAATGCTTTGCGTTAGGAAATTGAAGCACTCGAGAATAGTCCTGCTCGTCAAAAGGGTATGGCGCAATAAAGTCTGCAAAAAGAGCGGATATAACCAACAATACCAGTATAGCAAGTGCAAGCATGGCAGTTTTATTCCGATAAAGACGGCGCCAAGCATCCGTCCACAAGCTGTTAGATTTTTCCTTAGACACTTTTTGCACCCCTCTTTCTTGTAAGCTTATATTGGGATTTTATTCTTGGGTCTATGTATCCGTACAAAATATCTACGAATAGATTTACAAAGCTAAAGGAAATAGCAAGGAACAGTACGCCCCCTTGAATAACCATGTTGTCTCTGGATTTAATGGCGTCGATTATATACTTGCCAATCCCTGGAATAGCAAAAACAGATTCCACAAGAATTGAACCTCCCAGAAGGGCACCAAACTGCATACCTATTACCGTTATAACGGGAATCATTGCGTTTTGCAGTGCGTGAACCCAAATGACAATGCTTTCCTTCTGACCTTTAGCTTGAGCTGTTCTAATATAATCCTGCCTAATAACCTCAAGCAAGCTGGAGCGTGTCATACGCATAATGGTTGCAGCGCCGCTGGTGCCTAAGGTTAGAGCCGGCAAAACCCAGTATTTCGGCCCGTAGGAGCCGGACGCCGGCAGCCATTTAAGCCAAACAGAAAATAAAATTACAGACATAAGTCCTTGCCAGAAGTTTGGCATGGATACGCCAATTAACGAAATGGCAGTAGCAGCCTTATCAAGAAATGAATATTGTCTGGTAGCAGACACAATACCCATGGTAATACCTAAAAAAACAGCAATGGAAACAGAATATATAGCCAACTTTAAGGTTGTAGGGAACCTTTCCAAAAGCTCATTAATAACAGGTTGGCCTGTTGTATAGGATCTGCCTAGGTCAAATTCAAATACTACACTTTTAATATACCTAGCCAACTGAACAATATAGCTCTCATTCAGCCCCAATTCCTCTCTTAGGGCTTCTATGGCCTCCGGAGACGCACCCACCCCTAAAATCATGCGTGCAGGGTCACCGGGGGTAAGATACATTATTGTAAAAACAATAATCATAACGCCCAAAAGCACCGGAATCAT
>CAYWBF010000189.1:0-5781 GCA_964456085.1 uncultured Eubacteriales bacterium | reverse complement strand
TAGGCCTTGACAAAAGAAAATTAATGCTATATAATAATCATTATCAACAGCAAGTCATTATTAAAAATGATTGGAGTCGAGTCCAGTCAAATAAAATATAAGTGGAGGTACTAATTATGAAAAAATTTGTATGTACAATCTGTGGTTATGTTCACGAAGGCGCAACTCCTCCTGAAAAATGTCCTCAATGCCAAGCTCCAGCATCAAAGTTTAATGAAGTGCAAGGCGGCTTAGTTTTTGCAGATGAACATAGAATCGGCGTTGCTAAGGACGTTGACGCTGAAATCATCGAAGGATTAAGACAAAACTTCATGGGCGAATGTACAGAGGTTGGAATGTACCTTGCTATGAGCCGTCAAGCTGATAGAGAAGGCTACCCAGAAGTTGCTGAAGCTTATAAGAGAATCGCATTTGAAGAAGCAGAGCACGCTGCTAAGTTTGCAGAGCTTTTAGGCGAGGTAGTTGAGCCTTGCACTAAGAAAAACCTTGAGCTTCGCGTAGCTGCAGAACACGGCGCAACACAAGGCAAAAAAGACCTTGCTACTAAGGCAAAACAACTTAACCTTGACGCTATCCATGATACAGTTCATGAAATGTGCAAGGACGAAGCAAGACATGGTAAAGCTTTCCAAGGATTGTTGGAGAGATACTTTAACTAAAACTTTATGTAAAAAATACAGTGAAAATGGGGTGCTCCAGAGATTGGAGCACCTCATTTTATTTTGCCGAATTTTATTTATACTGTAAAATAATGGCTGTGCTCTCATGATACTGTTGCCATAAAGGTTGCTTGATTCATAGGCTTGTGGTATATTACAGCTATGCTACTTGTTCGGGATTATGAAAAATTTTTTTATAAGTGTTGTTTGGTAAGTTTGTAAGGTGTTTTTATATTTTGTACGCCTATTGGCGATAAGGTGAAGAAGAGGGGTATAAGTTTGAAACCACAAACTAAGATAAAGAAAAAACTACCGAAGCGGACAATAATATTGGTTGTTATTTTGGTCGTTATCTTAACATTAACTACTATTTATGCCGTTTTTACGGACATCATTACTCTTCGCAAAACCGAAGATATGGTAGGGCCGGAGAACGCTATAGCAATTCTGTTCGTAGGCAGCAGTCATGTGTTTGTCGGGGATGTCCCGGGACAGTTGCAAGCGATTGCAAAAATGCACGGTGTTGATATTATATACAAGGATATGTCAAGACACGGAAATCGCGGTGGAACGCTAAGTGAATTAAGAGACGATGCAATTAGCGAAATGCAGAGTGGAAGATTTGATTATGTTGTTCTTCAAGACCAAACCAGAAAGTCATTTAACTATGTAGAGGAATTGCTTGACGAAATTAAAACCCTTAGCGATGCAGCAAGAGAAAGCGGTGCCATACCTGTGTTGTATAACTCCGCATGGGCAACTACTAACGGCCAACCCGATGAAGAAAGTCTAAAAGTTTCTACTGAAGTATACAAACGTGCGGCTGATGAAAACGATGCTATTTTGTTAAACGCGGCTGACGCTTGGATTCATGCGTATGAAACAATTCCGGAGATTTCATTGTACACCAGATTTGACCTTCGCGGTCCCCACGCAAATAACGCAGGAGCTTTTTTGACAGCGTGTGTGTTTGCCGCTACATTGTTTGATTTACAAATTGAGGATATTCCAAAAGATAATCGGTACAGCGGTAGCGATATTATTGCATTAGCGCAGGCGGCATGGGAGTTTACCCACCCTGCCACAATTGAATAATGTTCGCCTTAGTTTCCAATGTCGCAGAAATTAAGCAACACATGAAGTTGTAAGCTCATACAATTGCCTTATAAAAAAGAAAACTAATCTCGAAGTAGCAAGGTGTTTGGTGGAGCAAGAGAGTTTTTATATTAGGTTTGGGAGGTTAATTAAAATGCCCAATATTAGGTTTAGTGGTATAGACATACCAAGAGTTAAGAAACTATCTGAAATTCTATCGGAAAGTTTAGCAAAAGCAATAGATTGCCCTATTGATTGGATTACATTTTCAATTGGAGCAATGGGTGATGGAAACCTGTTTTGTAATGGAAAATTATTAGGTGACACCGTTTTTGTGCATGTTGAATGGTTTAACAGAGGTTTAGATGTCAAAGATGCTGTTGCAAAAATAATTACTGATAGTGTACTTGATACAAAACGATTCAAATTTGCTGAAATAAAAACTGTCAATATCATTTTTGTTGATATTGAAAAATCTAATTATTATGAAAATGGTGTGCATTATTAAGAATGAAGGTTATGAGCAAACCCCTTAATTATCAGTATTAGCAATAGCTAAAGAATTAGACAAATAATCCTTTGCGCTAAATAAGGAGAGTGAAATATTGAATACAGAGATAATATTTACGTGACAGAATCTGCTGAAGGTATTTATGAAGCGAGGGCTATCGGTCACTCCATTTTTACCGAGTGCGAATAGTATGCGGAATTGGGTGAGGTTTTGAGGGATATCGTAACAATCATAGTCACAAAAACGGTGTGTTCAAAAAACTTGAGCACCCCAGTATATTTTATTATAAAACGGAGGAAGAAAATGGGAATAGAAAAAGCACGAGACTACTTTAGTAGTTTTAACATGGCTGACAAAATTCAAGAGTTTGATGTATCCAGCGCTACAGTAGAGCTTGCTGCTAAGGCGCTTTGCTGTGAGCCGGCAAGAATAGCTAAAACCCTTTCTTTTATGGTAAATGGAGGTGCAATACTGATTGTTACAGCTGGTGATGCGAAAATTGACAATCCCAAGTATAAGCAGAGGTTTTGTACCAAGGCAAAAATGCTGACGGCTGATGAGGTTGAAGGGTTGGTAGGACATGCCGTAGGCGGCGTTTGTCCATTTGGAATAAACAGTGGCATTCCCGTTTTTCTCGACGTATCAATGAAACGCTTTGAAACTGTATTTCCAGCATGTGGGAGTAGCAATAGTGCCATTGAATTAAGTATTCCGCAGCTTGAGGAGCTTTCTGGGTATTCGGAATGGGTAGATGTTTGTAAATATGGCTCTGCCGTTACAACCGAATAAAAATTTAATATTTGAAAAAAAACGAGCAGAAGAATACTCTGCCCGTTTTTTAATATAGCATATTTATAAAATCCTCATCTTTATAGCAATTTTCAAAATGCAAGTCAGGTTCGGAGCAAAAATAACGTTGAAGCGTTCGTTATTTTTGCTCCGAACCTGACAACATTTTGTTAAATTGCTCTACTTAACCAAATACTCCAAAATTTCCGAAGCATTAGCATCTGGCTTAACCTTAGGCCATATTTTTTCAATGCTTCCGTTTTCATCAATAAGAAAAGTAGTACGCACAACACCCATAGAGGTTTTGCCGTACAATTTTTTTTCCTGCCAGACTTCATAATCCTGTATAGCCGTTATCTCCGGGTCAGACAGCAGCACAAAAGGCAATGTATGCTTGTCCGCAAATTTCATATGGGAGGCTATGCTATCCTTGCTAATGCCGATGACCTCAACACCAAGTCTCTTAAATTCATCATAAGCCGCTCCAAAGGCAACAGCTTGCTTAGTACAGCCAGGGGTATTATCCTTTGGGTAGAAGTATAAAATTACCTTGGAGCCTAAAAAGTCAGAAAGCTTTACTATTTTGCCCTCCTTATCCTGAAGCATAAAATCCGGGGCCTTACTTCCTATTTCTAACATATACATTCACCTTTCCATTCTTTTTGTTTATACTTCATTTAAAAACTTAATAATGTCTACAGCTTTAGGCGGACAGCCTTTTACATACTTATTATGAAGGCTTGTACAGCTTCCGCACCCTAGCTCGCCCTTCTTGTCCTTAAATCCTTGGCCAATATTAATATTCCCTTTAAAGCCCTTAGTTTTATTAAGGGCATGAATTAAGGAGGAATAACAAGCGGAGCAGGCTTTGTCTTCGGTTATATATTTTGAAAGCTGCTTGACTAGACCCATGTCTGCTTTAGTGTTTTGAGGCTTGTTATCCTTATTTAGCTCGGTTATTTGCGTATTTTCATCATAAACATGTCCCACTCCTATTTGCTGTGCAATGTTAAGGTACTCAATATCCCTTATTTGATACCCCATCAGCTCGGCACAAAAGGAATCCAATAGCAATGGGTCTTGCCCGGCGATAATCATATTTCTAGTGACGGGGTTTCCGCCTTCCTCAAAGGTTAAATCTCCACATATTCCGTCTATCACACAAAAATGCGTTTTGACAACTTTATTAAGGTATGCTATAGGGCGGTGCAGTCCCATTGAGTGGAACCGCCTTTTTTCTTTGTCCGAAATACAGCCCTTGAGGTTTTTAAGGTTACAGGTCAAAAGCGTTTGGCAATGAGCTTTTAAAACGGGAACGTTAATTAGAAAATCTGTGTCTAAAGCTCTTTCGCATATTTCAAAGGTATACTCGCCTGACTGAACCTTGCGGATTTTGTCGTCCTTTAAGTCTATAAGCTCCACATCGTATTTTTTGGCAAGCTTATCATAGCCACAGGCTTTGTAAGACCGTTTTGTATCGTCGCCAATCCATGAGCTTTCCATTATTTCCATTTTTTTAATGCCAATAGATTTTAGGTATTGGATTATACCCTCCACTACTTCACTGTGAGTTGTGGCTCCAGAGGAGGGAGGTTTTGCCAGCACCATATTAGGCTTTATGGAAACCTTCATATATGGGTTAACAAGATTTTTTAGGCTAGATGCTTTTAATGTTTCCACAGTTGCATTTATATAATCATCGCTGTAGTTTATTATTATGTGTGACATGATACACTCCTTTCAGATATTGTGAATCATTCCTATCTTATTAAATCCTAATCTAATAGAAGCAGTATGTCAACTGCATAAAATACCTCGTCAAATATTAAAACATTAATTGTATTTTATATGCATTATGTAATAAAATTAGCTTAATACGCTGTACTTGGAATGAATCCAAAAATAATATACTTAGGAGTGGACGATATGGCAATTACCCAAAAAACACTGGATTTTCTATTTGAGAATCGTATGCAAAACAGTAAGACGTGGTTTGAGGAGCACAAACCCCAGTTTAATGAATATGTTATATCTCCCCTTGCGGAGCTTACAACAAAGCTTGCGCCGACTATGCGTGCCCTTGATGAAAAGCTAATTTGTGAGCCAAAGGTGGGTAAGTGTATTTCACGAATTTATAGGGACGTTCGGTTCTCAAAGGATAAGTCTCTTTATCGTGATGTAATGTGGATAGTGTTTATTCGTGATAAGAAACTGAATAGTGGCTTACCTGGATTTTTTCTTGAAGTATCACCTACGAGTTTTTGTTATGGCTGTGGCTACTATTCTGCTGAAAAAAATTCTATGGAAAAAATCCGCAGCTTAATTTTGGCCGAGGATAGTGATTTTACTAAGGCGCTTTCGGCTTACGAGAATCAGTCTGTGTTTTCCGTTGACGGTGACATGTATAAAAAAAGTAAATATCCTGACAAAGCAGACAAGCTTAAAAGCTGGCTTGACAGGAAAAGCATTTGTTTTATAAATAGAAGCACGGATTTTAACAGGCTGTTCAGTGAGGATTTTGCCGATAGCTTAGCGAGTGACTTCATGCTGCTTGAGCCTATTTATAAATTTTTGTTAAAGGCAGAAGGCCAAGACATAAGACGATGATTTCATTAACCTTAGGAGGTAATAAATGAAGTATGATTGCCTAATTAATTGATGATGAAGAAGCTTTGTCCCAAAGCACTTGTGAATACTTTAATATGTTTGAGGTAAAAACCGGCTGGG
>CAYWBF010000188.1:0-5829 GCA_964456085.1 uncultured Eubacteriales bacterium | reverse complement strand
TCCATTACCAAGTCCCCCACTTCCTTTGAGGCTACCTCCCTGTTTAAGGTATTTGCTATAGTGTTTTCAACCTCAATGGCAAGTTGCTCAAGCTGCTCTATACTGACAGGTCTTTTGTTGCAGGCCTTCATTATACTGTTAACCAGCTTATCTCTTTCAAAATTTTCTCTAGTGCCGTCCCGCTTTATTATTACAATGGGCAGAATTTGCACCTTTTCATAGGTGGTAAATTTCTCCCCGCATTCCTCACAAAGCCTTCGGCGGCGGATTATGGTGTTGTCGTCTGCACCTCTTGTATCCGTCACCTTTGACTCCATATTTCCGCAATACGGGCATTTCATAGTATCCCCCCTATGACTTGAGCAGTCTTGCTCTAATATTCTATATCCTTTTCACATTTGCTGATGTCTACGTCCACAAGCACCAAGTCAGCACCGATTTGAACAATTTTGTCCCAGTCAATGTGATATTCCTTCTCTGGGCCAAATATGCCAAACAGCTTTGCCGGGCCGGGAATAATTATTTTTTCTACCTCGCCACACTCGATGCCGATAATAAGGTCACATATATATCCAAGCCTAGTGCCGTCCTTAATATTTATTACTTCCTTCTGCCGAAGGTCAAAAAATCTAACGGAATCCATGGTATCACCCCAATACTATCATTCACTCATAATCATAGTATTCAGCAGGGCTTATTTTATCGACTGTTATTTTTTTGGTTCTGCTTTGGGAAGAAATTATTACTGTTTATTGTTTAAAATGGAGCTGGCTACTGGAAGGAAACTATCCTTTCGCCACCGGCTTTCCATTTTTCTAATCCCCAGATAAGCAAGCAGCAGAAATACAACTCCCGTGAAAAATCCTATCACTTCGGCGTTTGCCGTCTGTCCTATACTGTTAGCGGCAAAAATGCCAAGGCTAAACCCAGTAACCATAAAGGTGAAGGGTACGCCGTACATAATAAGTAGGGCTTTAATAAATACCTTGGAAGCAAGCTCTACGTTAACCGTATCGTTAATGGTAGCGCCGCACTGGTTTTCAGCGGTAATGAACATATCCTTACCGTTTTCCCCGGCAGAGCAAGCCTTGCATTTTGAGCAGGCCTCCGTTCTTGTAAGCTTAACAATTACGTTGTTGTCCTCAAGCTTTACTACTACTCCTGATTCTCCCATTTCTATAAACCTTTCCGATTAGCAATTTAATAACGGCAGTAACAGGCACGGCAAAAATCATACCTGTTATGCCAAAAAGCTCCGAAGCCACCGCAAGGGATAATATTACCAAAACCGGGCTAAGCTCCACACTTTCCCCCACAACCTTAGGCACAATAAATATTCCGTCTATTTGCTGCAAAATAAGAATACCTACAGCAGCATATACCGCCTTCATAGGCTCCCCCGTAAGGAGTGCAGCCGTAATAGAAAGAATAAGACCGATAATTGCCCCAAAGTAAGGAATCAGATTAGAAATACCTGTAAATATACCTATTATTATAGCAAAGTCAATTTTTAGTATGGATAGCCAAGTGCTTATTAATATAGCCATAATCAATGCATCTGTAAGCTGCCCTCTAATGTACCCTGAAAAAATGGAGTTTACATCAGAGAGAAAATTCTTAAGTGGCTTATTTATCCGGCGAGGGATTAAGAAATCCATGACGTTGCTTGATTTTTTAATGGAGGCTTCCTTATTTATAAGAAAATAAAAAGCAATTACAAAGCCGATAACAAGCTTGAGAAAAAAGTTTCCGGCAGAGGAAAGTCCCGAAACTACACTTGTTCCAACGTCCTTAACAATCCCAGATAGCTG
This sequence comes from uncultured Eubacteriales bacterium, assembly GCA_964456085.1. Lineage (GTDB taxonomy): Bacteria > Bacillota > Clostridia > Lachnospirales > CAYWBF01 > CAYWBF01. Next base: position 4,018 of record CAYWBF010000188.1, on the reverse strand, counting down.
TTGGGTAAAGGCAGTAAGGTATTTTGAAGCATAGTCCAAAAGACCCCAGTTGTATAGATTCATTTGAAGCGCAAAATTTCTCTCGGAGAAATCGTTGGCTGTTCTGGCGGCTACCGCCGAAATTTTATCCATTAGGTTGCTTGTTCCGTTTACCCCTAGCTTCTTATATAAGAGAAAGGCTCCTAAAAGAATAAGTGAGAAAATAAATAGGTAGGTTAGGGATGTACCGGCAAGCCTCTCCTTGTACAGCCGTTCTTTGTTTACTTTTTTGCGGTATAGCGTAATCCCCATTAGCTTTGGCTTAACGGTTCCGTCGTAAAGCCTTTGAAAGAAATCCACAATAGGGTCAAGTAGATAGGCTACCACCAGACCTATTATTAAAGTAGAAAAAACAGTGGTTAGCCTGCTGAAAAAATTCCCTATGGCTGAAAAAGCAAAGCCCATATTGGTAAAGGTAAAGAAAATTCCGTCTACCAGCTTAATTAATGCGTAGCTGCATACTATGACTATTATTGCGTGGAGTGCTATTTTTAAGTATTTCTGATCCAATGGGAGCTTCATTTAACAACTGTTCCTTTCGGCTAAGTGACTGCTTGGGAAATACACTTTATTTCATTTTTTCCAAAACCTTCAAGAAAAATTCAAAGGATCTTTTGGTTGATGAAATACTTAGCCTTTCGTCAGGAGAGTGTGCATCAAAAACGTCTGGGCCGAAGGAGACCATGTCTAGCCCTTGTATTTTTTCTGCAAACAAGCCGCATTCAAGTCCTGCGTGTACAGCGTAAATAACAGGCTCTTTATCGTACACATCCACATATGTTTTGGTGAATATCTCTCTAAGCTTGGAATCTGGATTGAATTCCCATGCAGGGTAGTCGCCGGTGATATTCAGCTCTGCTCCAAGCTGACGGGCTACAAGCTGGATTTGCTCAGCCATCATTTCTTTTCTTGTGGCTACGGAGCTTCTAAGAGCATTTTTAAAAGTAATGCAGTTTTCCTTTGTTCTAACTACGCCAATATTATTGGAGGTTTCCACAAGCCCCTCAATGTCAAGGCTTTGGGCAAGAATACCCTGAGGTAAGAGTAGTAAGGCAACCAATACCTTTTCACAAACTGCCTTAGTAAACATTTTTGTTTCCTTAGCATCTTGTAGGAGAATCATTATAGAGCTTTCTGATTTTCTGTATTCGTTAGCAAAAACCTCTTGAATTTGGCTTACAAACGTCTCAAGAGCTTCTAAATCAGATGGCTTAAGGGCAATTACCGCTTGTGCTTCCCTTGTAATGGCGTTATCCTTTGAGCCGCCGTTAACGCTGCCGAAGAAAATGTCAAAGCGTGTGAACAGCTTATTTAACAGCCTGCCCATAAGTCTGTTTGCGCTGGCTCTTTCCTTATGAATGTCAACGCCGGAGTGTCCGCCCTTTAAGCCTTTTATGTTTATTGTCCTATAAATGCGCTCGTCATTGATTTCTGCATACTCGGTAGGCATTATTACGTCTATTTTTTGTCCCCCAGCACAGCTTGTGCAAAAGTATCCTTCTTCTTCTGTGTCGGCGTTAATAAAATATTTTCCGCTTAGCAAGCTTCCGTCTAACGCCATAGCGCCGCCCATGCCTATTTCCTCTTGAGAAGTAAGTACAACCTCTAGGGGAGGGTGGGCATACTCATCGGAGTCCAATATTGCCAAAGCCATAGCAACGGCTATGCCGTTATCCGCACCAAGAGTTGTACCCTCTGCCTTTAAGAAATCTCCGTCGATTTTTAAAACCAGCGGGTCTTTTTCAAAATCAAGCAGAATTTCGTTATTCTTGTCGCAAACCATGTCTGTATGTGCTTGGATTATAACGGCAGGTGAGTTTTCATAACCGGGTGTACCCGGTTTTTTTATTATAACGTTGTGTAAGTCGTCTTTATGAAACCAAAGGCCTCTTTTAAATGCGAAATCAGCCAACCAATCTGCAATGGCTTTTTCGTTTTTACTACCGTGGGGGATTTTAGTTATTTCCTCGAAAAAATAAAAAACATTTTTAGGTTCACAAAGCTCTAACATAACAGTACCCTCCTAAAATTTAATTTTTAAATGAATGAATCGGTGGCGGAATACGGCCGCCTCTTTCTATAAAAGCCTTGCAGCTATAATTGTTTACAGGAATTATAGGGGCATAACCCAAAAGGCCGCCAAACTCCACGACCTCGCCTACACCCTTACCAACCACAGGAATAAGCCTAACAGCTGTTGTTTTACCGTTAATCATACCTATAGCCATTTCATCTGCAATGATACCGGATATTGTTTCCGCAGAGGTGTCACCGGGAATGGCTATCATATCTAACCCAACGGAGCAAACACATGTCATAGCTTCAAGCTTTTCCAATGTAAGTGCCCCGGCGGAAACGGCGTCAATCATGCCGTGGTCTTCACTTACAGGGATAAATGCGCCGCTAAGTCCTCCTACATAAGAGCTTGCCATAACGCCGCCTTTTTTTACGTTGTCGTTTAAGATGGCCACTGCGGCTGTAGTGCCGGGAGCGCCAGCCATTTCAAGGCCCATTACATTAAAAATCTCTGCAATGCTGTCCCCCACAGAAGGGGTAGGGGCAAGGGAAAGGTCAATTATGCCAAATGGCACATTTAGCTTCTTTGAAGCTTCTTGCGCCACAAGTTGCCCAACTCTTGTGATTTTAAAGGCGGTACGCTTGATTATCTCGCAAAGTGTTTCAAAGTCAGCCCCGTCTGCGCTTTCTAACGCCGCCTTAACAACTCCGGGGCCGCTAACTCCTACATTAATTACATTATCACGCTCGGCAACTCCGTGGAATGCTCCAGCCATAAAAGGATTATCCGAAACGGCGTTGCAGAAGGCTACAAATTTTGCACATGCTATTGAGCTGTTGTCCTTTGTTCTGTAGGCCATGTCCTTTATTACGGTGCCGATTTTTTTTACTGCATTCATATTTATGCCTGTTCTTGTGGAGCCAAGGTTAACAGAAGAGCAAACGTGTTCTGTTTCGCTTAGCGCCTCGGCTATGGAGCGCACAAGTACAATGTCGCTGTTGGTGCTACCCTTTTCCACAAGAGCTGAAAAGCCGCCGATGAAATTTACACCTGTTGCTTTTGCTGCTTTGTCAAGGGTTTTTGCCACAGAGACGTAGGAATCTGCCCTACAACCTGCCGCCGCAATGCTTATAGGGGTAACGGATATGCGTTTATTAACAATGGGTACTCCAAACTGCTTTGAGATTTCATCGCCTGTTTGTACAAGGTTTTCAGCGCTTTTTGTAATTTTATCGTAAATTTTATCATTGAAACGGTTAATATCCTCGGAAGCACAATCCAGTAGGCTTATACCCATGGTAATCGTCCTTACGTCAAGATTCGCCTGTTCAATCATTTTGTTTGTTTCCAATACCTCGCTGTGCGAAATCAACCCATCTCACCCCTTAACCAATTTTATGCATACTGTTGAATATGTCTTCATGCTGCAGCTTTATGTTTACGCCAATACCTTTGCCTATTTCCTCTAGGTCAGAAACGTACTGCAAAAAGCCTTTTGGCGCCTTACTTATATCCACAACCATCATCATGCTGAAGTATCCCCCAACGATTGTTTGAGAAATATCTAATATATTAATGCCCTCCTCTGAAAGATATGTGCATATTTTTGCAATAATGCCGACGCTATCATTTCCTATTACAGAAATAATCCCTTTCATATAGCCCTCCAAATAATTGAAATATTCATTTTGCTTTTTCATTTTATCACAATTTGGGGCGTTGTAAATAATTTTTTGGTTTGTGGTAGGGGTTTTGGGTAGGGGAGGTTTATAGGGTGTGTGGTGGGGTGGTTACGAACCAATACATACCAGTTAAATAAGTTATTTATAATCCGATATATAGTTTGCAAGGATGATAACATAGTAAGTAACGATGAAAAAACATATTTTATATATCAGGGAGGATACAAATTATGAGTAATATGGTTGTTCAAACTAACGTATTAGCACTTAACGCACACAG
>CAYWBF010000187.1:0-5830 GCA_964456085.1 uncultured Eubacteriales bacterium | reverse complement strand
GAGGAATCCTCTGCCTCCAGCGAGGAGCTTGCTCTCCAAGCCCAACGTCTTAGAGAGCTGGTATATAAATTTAAAATAGTAAGAGCATAGTAAACAAAAAAGCACATCGCTTTTTCCCTTCGGAATGCGCTGTGCTTTTTTGTTTAACATTTTCCCGTACTACAGCAATTTTCAAAATCGTAGTCAGCTTCCTTCGCTAAAATAACGTTGAAGCGTTCGTTATTTTCGCTCCGAACCTGACAACGTTTTGTTAAATTGCTCTACATAGGATTTGTAGAACAAGCCCCAAATGGTGAACCTCCGCCTGACATCATCATAATTAGAAGAAGCCACATCATCATATTGTCGTTACAGAATCCACCGCCCGACATCATCATAAGTAAGAGTAGCATCATCATCATATTATTTCCTCCGAATGCTGGCATTAAGTTTACCTCCTAAATAATTTTTGTTTACAATGCCATAATATGAAGATGGGTAAAAAAATTGACAATTATTTTATTTTTCTTACTGTGGCAAGCTTATGCTTATCCTATTTGCGTTTTTCTTGTATATGAGCTTTTGCGACAAGCTTTCTGCTTCTTCCTAAATTTTCTTGAAAATAATTTTAAAAAAAACTTTTATATTTTGGTTTATTTGGTATAATAGGGACTAGGAGGCTTGGGGGAGTGTAGCTCCCCCAAACCATCTCTTATCCACACAACCAGATATTTCAATATATAATCTAAAGTTTTAGAAAATTACTGCCGATAATTATTAAAGGGGATTTGTTATGCTTGGGCTTGGAGTTGACATTGGTATAGATTTGGGAACCGCAACCGTCTTGGTTTATATGCGGGGTCAGGGTATCGTACTTTCCGAACCCTCTGTTGTGGCTATCGACACAACCAATGACACTATTCTTGCCGTTGGCGAGGACGCAAGAAGTATGCTAGGAAGAACACCCGGCAACATAGTTGCTGTAAGACCCCTTCGTGAGGGTGTTATTTCAGATTATCAAATTACTGAAAAAATGCTTAGATATTTCATACAAAAATCTATTGGCAAGCCGCTTATTTTAAAGCCACGGATAGCCGTCTGTGTGCCCTCTGCCGTTACGGAGGTAGAGCGCCGTGCGGTGCTGGACGCTACAAAGCAGGCCGGAGCACGAAAGGTTTTTGTCATAGAGGAACCTATAGCTGCGGCAATAGGTGCCGGAATAGATATTTCAAAGGCATGTGGCTCTATGGTTGTTGATATTGGTGGTGGAACCACTGATATTGCAGTAATTTCCCTTGGTGGTACTGTTGTGTCAAAATCTATTAAGGTAGCCGGGGATAATTTTGACGATGCCATAATAAAATACATGAGAAGAAGGCACAGCCTGTTAATTGGCGAAAGAACAGCAGAGCTGTTAAAAATAAATATAGGAACGGCCTACCATCGCACTACACCTGTCACCATGGATGTTCGAGGTAGAAACTTAATAAACGGCTTGCCTAGAAACGTTACCGTTTCCTCCGACGAAATGGAGGAGGCACTAGCCGAAACTGTAGCTAGTATAGTAGACGCTATCCATCATGTGCTGGAAAAAACTCCGCCGGAGCTTGCTTCGGACATATCCGACAGAGGCATGGTTATGACAGGTGGTGGCAGTCTGCTTTATGGTTTGAATATTCTTATTGAAAAGAGAACTGGCATTACAACACTCATTGCGGAAGATGCCATATCATGTGTAGCTCGAGGTACTGGGCAATACATAGAGTTCGTTACCTATAGCAACGAAACGGACTTAACCAGCTTCAGTGGAAGATCAAAGGGCTTCGGAAGCTATTAATTGTGAGTTCGATGGGCTTACATTGAATTTAAGTTTTAGGAGGGAACCTGCTTGATTAGGGGACTTTATACATCTGCACTTGGCATGACTACCCAAATGAAAAAAATGGACATAATTTCTAATAATATTGCCAATATTAATACTACAGGCTATAAAAAAGACGTGGTTATAACTCAGTCCTTCACCGAGGAGCTTACTAAAAGGCTCAACGACAGAGCTGATATTAGGATTAACCCTCCTATAGGCAAAATGACCCATGGTGTGTTTGTGGATACAATCTATTCACAGTTTTCCAATGGCTCCTTACAGCAAACGGATGCACCTTTGGACATAGCTATCTCCGGAGATGGATTTTTTGCAGTAAATTTTACCGACAACAACGGTGCCGTTACCGAAAGATATACTCGTGACGGTGCTTTCTCCTTATCAACCACAGGACAGCTTGTTACAAGAGAAGGCTATTCTGTACTTGGACAAAATGGTGCAATTACCTTGCCCGATGGGGATATTTCAATCGATGAAACAGGCAGGGTATATTCTGCCGGTGAATATGTGGACACCCTAAGGCTTGTCAACTTTAACGACAGTCAAACCCTTAGGAAAACTGGTGACAATATGTTCACCACCACAAACGACTCCCAAGTTACTCCATTCACCGGGAACGTAGTTCAGGGCTTCATTGAAAACTCCAACGTTAATTCCGTTAAGGAATTGGTAGACCTTATTACCGTAAACCGAAACTACGAAGCCAACCAAAAAATGATTTCCTATCAGGATACGCTCCTTGGGCGTGCGGTATCTGAAATCGCAAGAAAATAGCCATATGAAATGAGGTTTTTAATATGATGCGCTCGCTTTGGACAGCTGCCTCAGGAATGATTAGCCAGCAGCAGAACGTCGATACTATCTCCAACAACCTGGCAAACGTTAACACCTACGGATATAAAAAGGAAAGAATGGAATTTAAAACCCATCTATACGAAACACTGCAAAGAGCAAATCTCGACCCGGCAAATCAGACCGGACGCCCTGTTAATCTACAGGTTGGTCACGGTGTTAGACCGGCGGCTGTTGCCAGAATCTTTACTATGGGCAATCTTCAACGCACAGACCAGAAGCTTGACTTTGCTATTGAGGGCGTTGGATATTTTGTTACACGACTCTCTGATACACTAAACGCCTATACAAGAGACGGAGCTTTTAAGCTAAGCCCTACTGATGAAGGCAAGATGCTTGTTACCGCTGATGGCCTACCTATTTTGGGCATAGATGACCAGCCTATTATTATACCTAACGAGGTAATGATTGATGACCTTACAGTAGACGAAAATGGTGCACTGTCCTACGTTAACGCCGAAAACCAACAAACTCCTTTGGATATAACTCTTAATATAGTTCAATTCCCAAACCCTCAAGGGCTTTTGGCACAGGGTAAAAACCTTTATGTGCAAACAAACGCCTCTGGTGCACCTGTTTTGGAATCAGAGGGCACAGTTACCAGACCATCAAAGGTTATACAGGGCTTGTTGGAATCCTCTAATGTAGCAATCGCCGAGGAAATGGTTTCGTTAATCGTGGCACAAAGAGCTTATGAGCTAAGCTCCAAGGCCATTACTACCTCTGATGATATGCTTAACTTGGCTAATAATCTTAAGAAATAATATATTAGGAAGTGCTTAATATGGATATTTCTGCATTAAATATAGATAGCTACAGCAGAAACGCTCTATTTCAAAATTCTGCCAGTAAGGCCGAGGGGATTAATGCTTCTCTAGCCAAGGCCTCGGAAAAAGCTTCCGATGGTACTCTCACAGAAAAAGAAAAGGCAGACCTTATGAAGGCCTGCACAGATTTTGAATCCTATTTTATTCAATCGCTGTACAAGGAAATGCGTAAAACTGTAGATGCCGTAAACCCCGACGGAGGTTTTATTAAAAAAAGTCAAGCAGAGAAATTTTTTCAAGAAATGCTTGACGAGGAAGCGGCTAAGGCTTCTGCTAAGGCGGGGGGTATTGGGCTTGCCCAAAATATGTATAACCAAATGACTGCCAACTTTACAATGAATGTCATAAGTAATTAGCGGTACTGTGTAACCAATAAAAATTAAATAGCTTATCAAGAGTGGTGGAGGGATAAGGGCCCTGTGAAACCCAGCAACCTATTTAAGTAGGTGCTAATTCCCCCGGCTTTCCGGAAGATAAGGTTTTATCTAACAACTAAAAGCCGTAAGGCTTTTTTTTATTACATTGAAGTTTATAGATTTTTAGGAGGAATTGAAATGGCAAAAAGATTATTTACATCAGAATCTGTTACAGAAGGACATCCAGACAAGCTGTGCGACCAAATTTCCGATGCGGTGCTAGACGCTATTTTGGCTCAAGACAAAAACGCAAGAGTAGCCTGCGAGGCTTTTACAACTACAGGTCTTGTGGTTGTTTCCGGCGAGGTTACTACCTCCTGCTACGTAGACATAGAAAGCTTAGTACGCCAAACTGTTAAGGATATTGGCTACGACAGGGCAAAGTATGGTTTTGACTGCGAAACCTGTGCGGTACTTACTTCATTAAAATCTCAATCCCCAGACATTGCCATGGGTGTTGACGAAGCTGTTTCCGTAAGAGGAAAGGACAGCGTTGAGGACGAATTAGAGGCTACAGGAGCCGGTGACCAAGGTATGATGTTCGGGTTCGCTTGCGACGAAACAGATGAGCTTATGCCTATGCCTATCACCTTGGCACACGCACTAACTAGAAAGCTTTCAGAGGTTCGCAAAAATGGCACCCTTGCATATTTGCGTCCCGATGGTAAATCTCAGGTTACCGTTTTATACGAGGACGACAAGCCAGTGGCTGTTACTGCTGTGGTGATTTCCACACAGCACAGCCCTCTTGTAGAGCACAAGCAAATTGAAGTCGACATTATTGATGTTGTAATCAAAAACGTAATACCAGCAAACCTATTGACCCCAGAAACAAAATTTTATGTGAACCCTACCGGGCGTTTTGTAATCGGCGGCCCACAAGGGGATTGCGGATTAACAGGCAGAAAGATTATTGTTGACACCTACGGCGGCTACGCAAGCCACGGCGGCGGCGCATTCTCCGGAAAGGACCCCACAAAGGTTGACCGCTCCGCGGCTTATATGTCCCGTTATGTTGCAAAAAACATCGTAGCCGCAGGCATTGCCCGTAAGTGTGAAATCGAGGTAGCCTACGCTATAGGTGTTTCCCACCCCTTGTCCATTTTGGTTAACACTCATGGCACAGGTATAATCTCCGACGAAAAAATTGTAGAGCTTATAAACAACCACTTTGATTTGCGCCCAGCCGCAATAATTAAGCATCTTGGACTTAGAGCACCTATTTACAAGCAAACCGCTGCCTACGGGCACTTTGGCAGACCTGACCTTGACCTGCCTTGGGAAAGAACAGACAAAGCCGCAGAATTAAAAGCAGCAGTAGAAAAGGGGCTATAATAGCCCCTATAAGGATGATTGCCGATGGAAGACTTTAAAACAATATTTAATATTCTTGCAGAAATTTTAGATAAGAAGCTAGGGGCGCTGGTTCAGATTTTAAGCATCACCGAGAACCAGCAGCTTGTGCTTCAAAGTCTGGGTCAGCTGGAAAATGCTGCGGAGATTTTTCATGGAATGAACGAGGAAAAGCAACGGCTTATTCCCACAGTAATAGATTGTGATAGCACCTTTCAGTCTATTTTTGAGCGATTCCATGACATCATTGATGAGGAAGCGGATAACCATAAGCTTTTAGTTAACGATATGCAAAAGCGCATAAAGGCTGTGCTAGACTTGGACATCAAAATAAGAGTGCAAGAAGAAAAAAACAAAACTATCTTAGCCACCGGCAAGTCATCCACTTCCATGAACAAGACTAAAATAGATTCATTGAAAATCTCAAAGAAAAACTTGCTGGAGCAATATAAGCAATACAGAACTAATAAGGATTTTTAAATCAAAAAAATCCAACTTGGATAAATTGTGCTTTTGAAAAA
>CAYWBF010000186.1:0-5832 GCA_964456085.1 uncultured Eubacteriales bacterium | reverse complement strand
CTTTGCCAAAAGCAGCCCGTTCGGCACATCATGTGCTTTTGGCTTGCTTAAAGACTTAGCTTGGTCTTGAAGCAGCCCCGATGGATTTTTTTCAAGCTCCTTAAAGCTTATGGTAAGCCTTGAAAGGGAGCGCTCGTTTTCCTTAAACACCGCACGGTGGAGGGCGTTGCTTTCTGTGTCGGAAATATACATTACTGATGCGTCTTTTGTAATAGCCAAGCCTTGTGGCTTGTTAAGCTTAGCCTCTAGCGGCTCAAAATTATGACTGCCGTCTGATTTTGCTCCTTGGGCAGTGATTAAGTCTTGGCTTTCCCCTGTGGTTTTTAGAATTTTTACAATTTTATTTTCGGCTTTGTCCGCATAGTATAGATTTCCTTGTGCGTCTACCGATAGGCCACAGGCGTTTGCCTTAATTGGGGCTTGGCTGGCAAATACCGGATAGGTGGCAAAGGAAACCAAGCTTAAGCTTAGACAAACAAAAAATGCCGTCAGTCTTTTAAATTTTTTCATATTATCAACTCCTCAGATTTTACATATCGGGTTTGCTCACAGACATATAGATAATATTTACAGTATTTTTAAAAATATCCAGAATAAACAAAAAAAGGCGCTGCCACACCGATAGGTTTCGGTTGACAGCGCCTTGCTTTTTTGACGAAGCCTTACTGTAAGGCTTCATTTAATTCCTTCTGTAATTTTTTGGTAAGGGAGCTGAAAATTAATTGGTAGGATTCGTCCACCATACTGCGTAAAACGTCATCGGGCACGTTGCCCTACAAATAAAGGGAGTTCCAGTGAAGCTTGTTCATGTAGTAGCCTGGAATGATGTCCTCGTATTGGTTTCTTAAAAATTCTCCACGGGCAGGCTCCAGCTTAAGGGTGATGATTTCCTTGCCGGTTTTGTCACCGCCCCACATGGCAAACATTTTGCCCCCTACCATAAATTTGTTAACCTGCCAATCCTCCTGCCATTCCTTTACCGCATGAGGTTTGTCCAGCAAATAAGCGTCCAGCCATTCATACTTCATCAAAATCACCTTATCATTTAGGATTTGAATTTTATTTTACACTAGAGGTTTGACGGCAGTATGTCATATTAAGTTAAACACTTGGGGGAGCTACACTCCCCCAAACCCCCTAGTGTTAATGAAGCACAAGCTTAAGAAAGAATAAAACACCAATAATAATAATTATAGGATTAAGCTCCTTAGCCTTACCTGTTAAAGCCTTTAAAAGCACATAGCTAAGTACACCAAATATTAAGCCATCAGAAATACCCGAAGCAAAGGGCATCATAACAATAGCCATAAAAGCAGGTACGCCCTCAGAAAAATCAGAGAAATCTATGCTAGTCACTGACTCCATCATAAACACCCCAACAACAATAAGTGCAGGAGCAGTAGCAAATGCCGGTATTACAGAAAACAGCGGTGAGAACAAAAGAGCAAGAGCAAAGCAAGCGGCAGTAGCCACAGAAGCCAAGCCTGTTCTTGCGCCTTCGGCAACACCAGCGGCGCTTTCGATGTATGTAGTAACAGTAGATGTACCAAGGACTGCCCCTACGGTAGTACCAACGGCGTCAGCCAAAAGTGCCTGCTTGATTCTTGGCAGCTTGCCGTTTTTGTCAAGCATTTTTGCCTTGGTGGAAACACCAATCAAAGTGCCGATTGTGTCGAAAACGTCTACAAACAGGAAGGTAAACACGACTACAGCAAGGTCAAGAATATTAATTTGCCCAAGCCCTGCCATAGCATCAAACAAGGTGAAGCCGGCCAAGGAAGGTGGCATAGAAATAATACTGGTAGGAAGAAGGCTGTACAAGCCTGCCTCGGGGTTAGGCACATAAATCCCAATAAGCTGAAAAATAACTCCAAGCACATATGTAGATAAAATACCGAAAAGCAAAGCGCCCTTAACCTTTTTAATAACCATAACCACAGAAATGATTATACCCACAAGAGAAAGGTAAACGGCTGGGCTGCGAAGGTCGCCTAAGCCTACAGCGGTTGCCGGGTTTTGGACAATGATACCGGCGTTTTTGAACCCGATGAAAGCAATAAAAAGTCCGATACCTACGCTGACTGCTGATTTTAGATTTTTGGGGATACTGTCAAAGATAGCTTCTCTAACGTTGAAAAAGGAGAGTAAAATAAAAATAACCCCTTCAATAAAAACGGCCACTAACGCCATCTGCCAACCATAGCGTGACGCAACAGTAAAGGCAAAAAAGGCATTGAGGCCCATTCCGGGGGCGAGTGCAAAGGGGTAGTTTGCAAAAAGCCCCATACATAGTGTTCCGATAATTGAGGCGAGCACAGTAGCAGTGAATACTGCGTTCCAGCTCATGCCGGCGGCGCTTAGAATGTCAGGATTTACTATCAGTATGTACGCCATGGTCATAAAGGTAGTAATACCTGCCATTACCTCAATTGAAGCGGTGGTGTTGTTTTCCTTAAGCTTAAACATCTTGTTGCCTCCTTGAAATTAAGTTTTTAGGAGACTATATAATACCATAACAGATACAAATTTCAACATTTTTTTCAAAATTGTTGCATGGTAAGGGAAAGCGCCATTTTAAGCAAATCTTCACGGTTGTTAAGGGAAGGCTCGTCTATAACCATATTTAGCAGAGCCTCTAAAACCGACCCAATATGGCGTCCTTCCTTAATACCGGCGTTTATAAGGTCAGAGCCTTTAATATTTAGTGATTTTATTGAATAACAATCGTTTGCTTGAATTATTTCGGAGAAGGCGTCTTGGGTTTCCAGCAATTCCCTCTCAATTCCATTGTGAACCTTCTTAGCCGATAAAAGTCTTTGGAAGGTATCGGCACCTATTTGGCTTAGCACCTTTTTGATTTCAGGTTTTCCTTTTGGGAGGGGAAGTTTTTCATATGAGCATAGGGTTGCGACTTCGTTAACGGTGTAATTGTCCAGTCGTAGAAATTTTAATAGATCCCTTATATGGGCGCTGTCCTCCATAAATGCATAAAAATGCACCAAGGCAATAATATAAGCTTCCTTTGAATATGTGTTGGATTGAGTCAGCCTGTTGCTTATTTCTTCACAGTAGCGGTTAAAGTAGTCAAAAAGCCCCTCGTCCACAAATTTTAATATCTCTGTATCCAGCAAAAGGGTTAACGCCCTAGTGTTACCGGCGCAGATTATTTTTAAAAACTCGTCTCGTATCCGCTCTATGCTAATATTTTTTATTAAATATGCATACTCAAAGAGCGCCTTATGCGTTTCCGGCTCTATTTCAAAATCCAGTACAGCAGAAAAACGTATACACCTAAGCAACCTTAAGCCGTCCTCCAAAAAACGCTTGCTTGGTTGCCCAACACATTTTATTGTCCGTGCCCATATGCTCTCTCTGCCGAAAAAGGGGTCTACGAAGCCTACGTCTGGGTTGTAGGCAATGGCGTTCATTGTAAAATCCCTTCGGGATAAGTCCTCTGTTATGCTCTGGGTGAAAAAAACCTGCTCTGGTCGGCGGCAGTCTAAGTATTCACCGTCTATTCTATAGGTGGTTACCTCGTAATTTTCCTTGTTAAGCACAACAGTGACTGTGCCGTGAGCTATGCCTGTGTCGAAGGTATGGTCAAAAAGCATTTTTATTTGCTGTGGAAGGGCGTTTGTTGTAATATCCCAGTCCTTTGGAGCCTTGCCCATAAGGGCATCACGAACACAGCCCCCTACTATAAATGCTTCATAGCCGTTTTTTGTAAGGATGTCTATTATAAAATAAACATCCTCATTCATTTGTATCCTCATCATTTAAAATCTCCTTTAAAACCACAACTCCAAAAGGCCCAAAAGCAAGACCCAAAGGCCCTAAAAGCTTAAGTCCTATATAAACCGACATTAGTGTCAAAAGTGGGTGCAGCTCGATTTGCTTGCCAAGAATCTTTGGCTCCAAAAATTGTCTAGTCAAAAAGGCGCAGGCGTAAATAATAAGCAAATACAGCCCCATTTGGTAATCCCCTTGAAAAAACGTATACCCAGCCCAAGGCCATAAAATAAATCCACTGCCAAACAAGGGAAGTCCGTCTATTATTGCAATGAGTACAGACATAAAGAGGGCATATGGGTACTTAAGGATAAGAAGTCCGCTAAAGCATATAGTAAATGTAAAGCTGATAAGCTTAAGCTGGGCTACGAAGTATCCTAGTACAGTTTTATGAAGCCGACGCTTTAGGGCGGCGGCCTTTTCTGAATTAAAAAACAGCCCTTTTAGCCAGTTGTTGATTTTTTCTATATCAATAATCAAGAAAAAAGAGGATATAAGAGAAACCAGAATGCCTGCGAACATATTGGGGATTTTTACAACAAAGGGTATAAGACTGCTTCCGGCACCTTTTATATCAAAGGGCAGGCTGTCAATATACTGGGGCAGCTCTAAAAATAGTGCCTTTGCCTGGGCAAAAAACGCCTTAAAAATATTAAAGCCTATAAACCAAAAAAACAAAATAAGTAAAAAAATAGCAAAGCCGCTACCAAAGGCTCTGCCTATTTTTAGCTTATTGCTTATTAACCCGGCTAGGGGCGACAGCACCAAGGCAAGCAAATACCCCAAAACAAAAGGCCAAGCAATCAAAAGCACAAACCGCACAAATATAAATATAGCCAAAAAAAAGCAAAGACTTATAAGAACCTTATCGTACAAAGCCTTGTTAGCATAATAAAATTTCAAAAGCCCACCGTCTTTCTAAAGGTTAGGGACTGCTTGAGCCGACCCATACCAGTTCATTTTTATAATACACTTATTTTTGGGAATAATTCAAGAAAAATTTATAAACAAATATTTAAATTCAGTCCGATTTAAGATATACTAAAACGACATTGCTACTATCTCATAAAATTTTAACTTATGGCAATGAATCAAAGGAGGCTTTTTTGAAATGAAATACTTTTTGGATAGCGCAAAGCTCAACGAGATTGACTACGCTTACGAAAATTACGGTATTGACGGAGTTACTACAAATCCAAAGCATATTATGAATTCCGGCAAGTCCTTTCTTAATTGTGTGAATGATATTGCTGAATGGGTTGACAAAAAGGGTCTTAAGGGGTATGAGACGTTTCCAATTTCTGTGGAGATAAATCCTCACCTTGAAAGATGGCAGGACATGGTGGCGGCCGGGAAGGAAATCGCCGCTATGTGCCCTAACTTTGTTATTAAGATTCCTTGTACAGAGCAGGGGCTTATTGCCGCTAGGCGTTTGGAGGAGCAGGAGATTAGGACAAACGTTACGCTTGTGTTCTCACCTTCCCAAGCGATACCTGTGGCTAAGCTTGGTGCGCTATTTGTTTCACCATTTATAGGCTGGAAGGAAAGCTCCGGCGAGGATACTTATGCGTATATTCAGGATATTGTGGATATATATAATAACTATGGATACGAAACCCAAATCATTGTGGCGGCTTTGAGAAACGGTAAGCAGATTGCTGACTGCGCCAGAATGGGAGCGGATATTGTAACCTGTGGTCTTGAGGTGTTCCAAGCTAGCTTTGAGCATCCATTTACAAATTACGGTATGGGAGTTTTCCGTAAGGCGTGGGACGATACTGCAAAATAAGAGCGGCAAACCGCAAAGGGGCTGTAGCATTACGATTAAATCGTTTTGCTACAGCCCCTTTTCATTTGCTACAGCCACAAGCATCAAGCTTGCGTAGTATTCTACTATTAATTAGGAAAATGGAAAGTATTTTAGAAATGTAACTAAGGATAGCGATTTCCTCACCGCTCCATATTCTTTCGTTGTGACATTCATCAAAGCCTATAAAGCCGGTTATCTCTCCGTTTTCAACAAAGGAACAAAGTAAGATGGAT
>CAYWBF010000185.1:0-5852 GCA_964456085.1 uncultured Eubacteriales bacterium | reverse complement strand
TGCGTCCGTAAAAATATATACTATATTACCAATCGCACTTAGCTCGTCAAACAGCTTTTGGGGATTTCCGAAGTATGATAAAAGGTTTTCGTCGTAATTAATTACAATTTTATAAACCTTATGGCCGTGCTTAATAAACTTAGCTAGAGAATCATAGAATTTTTCATGTATCTGAACGGAAGCGGCTGTAGCAGCGATTGTACGAGCCTTGCCATATATATGAAGCTTGCTTTCATTTTCTGGCTTTTTTGATTGAGGTGAGTTTACTGGTTTTTGTGGTAATGGCTTTTCTTCTGGCAGTTTGTCGGTTGTATCGTGTGGCAGCTCCTCTGGAGTATTTGTGGGTTTTTCTTTTGGTTGAGGTTGTTTTATTGAAGCACTAGGCTTATTTCCCTGAATCTGCTCCAATCGGCTTAATAGTTCTGAAATATCAATCTTTTCGCTCTCCTCAACGTTGAAAATCATTTGCTTAAGTGAATCGTTGCACATAAGCAATACATCAATCATTTCCTCTGTAACCTCTATTGATTTGCTTCGCATAAGTCCAAGAACGTTTTCCATGTCATGGGATAGGGTCACAATATTTTTTAGCTGAAAAAATCCCGCTGTGCCCTTTATGCTGTGAATGGCACGAAAAACATCATTTATATGCTCCGGGTCAGATTTAAATTTTTCTAAATCAAGGAAGCCGGATTCAACCTTTTCTACATGAACCTTTGCTTCGTCAACAAAATCTTGAATAAATTCATCAGTTGCCACAGCATAACTTCCTTTCTAAACTAGAGGGTTTGGGGGAGTGTAGCTCCCCCAAGATTTTAGTACACGGATTTATTTTTTTAAGTATATCATAATTGCATTATTTTAACAATTATTCCATTGAAATACTCAAAAATAAAAGTAGTATTAAAATTTTAAACTGTTTTTTTGCATAAAAAAAGCCTTGATTAAGTTTAACCAAAGGCTTAACATAAACTATGACCGGTGACCTTAACGAAGATGCTACAATAAATGATGAAGCTAGAGCTACAAAACAATTTCATAACTCACCCAAATTTTTAGGAATTATGAAATTATCAAACTATTTACTACAGACTCCTTAATTGTTCAAGGAATTAATATAGCTGTCAAGCTCATCTATTTTATCTAACAGGCTTGCGATTTCCTGATCGTTAAAGTCGGTTAAATACTTTTTTACGAGGGCGTTGTATTCCTCCTTAAACTCAGTTACAATAGACTTTTGGCGCACTATAGAATCAGAAATCAAGGTGAACTTTTTAATAACACCTCTTCTTAACTCTTCAGCTTCCAGCTCAGCGTTTTTAACTATATTATCCGCAGCTATTTGAGCGCTAACTATAGCGTTTTTAATTGCGGCATCCTTTTCCTTGTAGCTAGCGATTACATCTTCAAGATTTTTTATATAAGTGTCAACTTCTGCCGGGTTGTAACCTTTTTTTACATAATTAAACATTATTGGCATATTAATCCTCCTCAAGGTTCTTTATTTTATATTACTATTTTAATAAAAGGTATGCAATATTTTTTTATTTATATCTATTAAATGACTATCGTTAAACTGAGAGTATTTATTTTGGGGTTAAAGTCTTGGGGGAGTTGCACTCCCCCACACACCCTAGCTTAGGAGAAACTATGAATAACGAATATTTTATGGAAAAAGCAATAGAACAAGCAAGGCTTGCCGGGGAGCTGTTAGACGTTCCTGTGGGTTGTGTAATTACCGAGGAAACTCCCGAGGGCGAAGAAATTATCGCCTATGGTTTTAACAAGCGAAACCATGAAAAAAACCCTCTATGTCACGCTGAACTCATTGCAATCGACATGGCTTGCAAAAAAACAGGAGATTGGCGGCTTTCTCAGTGTAATTTGTATGTCACAATCGAGCCATGTGCAATGTGTGCCGGCGCAATTTTGCAATCACGAATAAAAAAGCTGATATTTGGTGCTAAAAATCCAAAGGCTGGATGCTGCGGCAGCATACTAAATATTGTAGACGATGAACGGTTTAATCATAGGGTAGAAATCGTCTCCGGAGTGCTAGAAACCCAGTGTTCAAGCCTTATTAGCGGTTTTTTCGGAAGGCTTAGAGTTGGGACAGGCTCACCCACTACTCATTCAGAGTAAAGATTTCGTTAAAAAATTATACAAAAAAATTTATTATTTTATTGACTGATTCGTAAATCGTTGTTATAATTAAGTGGCAATTTTTTATTAGGCAACCGGAGGGAGGGAAATTCATGTCAGAGGTTAAAGTAAAAGAGAATGAATCCTTAGATAGTGCTCTAAGACGTTTTAAAAGAAATTGTGCTAAGGCCGGCATTATGGGTGAAGTGCGTAAAAGAGAGCATTATGACAAGCCCAGCGTTAAGCGCAAAAAGAAATCCGAAGCTGCCAGAAAACGTAAGTTCAATTAGTATCCAGTTTGAATCCTTCCCGTTTTTTTGGAGAGACAATAATTATTAAAATTTTAACCTAACAGCAAGATGTTGCTGTTAGGTTTTTTTGTTTTGCGGAAAATTTGTCCTTGGTACAAAAAAATACCCTGTAGGCTACATAGTTTAACTATGCTCGCTAACAGGGTAACATTAATTCTTTCCTTATCCTTTATATGGTTCAAAGGTAATACTCTTTATTACTACATCCTCGTCTGGTTTATCGTTAGTAGTTTTAACAGCGGCTATTGCATCTACAACTTCCATGCCTGAAATTACATGGCCAAAAATAGTATGCTTGTAATCCAAGGAAGGAGTTCCGCCGTCCTGTAAATATTTATCCACAATCTCCGTAGGAAAATAATTTTTGATTTTTAATTCCGTTCCATCAGGTAAGGTTTCAACTACGTCCTCTTGATTTGTTTTAAATTTCTCAAAATCCGTTACGATTCCTTCGGACAGTTTTTTGTTTTGAACGATAAAAAATTGACTGCCGTTTGTGTTATCTCCGGCGTTAGCCATAGAAAGAGCACCTCTAAAATGTCTAAGGTTTAATGTAAATTCGTCCTCAAAGGCTTGTCCGAAAATACTTTCTCCACCCTTACCTGTAGCAGTAGGGTCGCCTCCTTGAATCATAAAATCGTTAATAACTCTGTGAAATACAATTCCGTTATAGTAGCCGTTTTTCGCATGGGTTTTAAAGTTTTCAACAGCCTTAGGAGCATACTCGGGGAAAAAACGTATTTTTATGTCTCCAAGGCTGGTAGTCATTATGGCTATCTCCTCACCCTCCTTTACAGGTTTGAGCTGTTCTACAACTATTTCGGGAATATCTATAGGCGGCTGGCTTTCTGTCGGCTCCGAAGGTGCGGGCGAAGCTGAAACGGTTGGCTCTGGCTCCTTACTTTTTTCCGGAGCTGGCGGAGTTTTTGTTCCTCCTGCGGCACAACCCGTCAGCATAAATAATGCCCCAAGAATTACTAATCCAATTTTTTTCATCTGTTTTTTCCTTTCTTTCAAGCCAATTTCCTTGGCAATGTATTAAATTTTGTTCTACACCACAAATTTTTTTGTGACGCTATAACGCAGTATAGCACAACAAACAAACCTTTTTCAACAATTACGAAAATATTAAGGAAATTTTAATCACACAAACGCTTATAATTTTTTTCTATTTTTTCTTATTTGTTGCAAAATAAAGCCATGTTTATTATAATGATTCTATTAGCTTCTTCCTGTAATTTCTAGGAAGCAGCTACAGATATGAATAATCTATTGAAAAGGGGAAGTAGTATGATGTATTCAATGGAAGTTGAAAAAATGTGTTGTGTAACAAAAGGCCCTAATCACGGTCCAGCTCCCATTCCCGAGGAGGGAAAATGGGTTCAGGCAAAAGAGGTAAAGGACATCGCTGGGCTTACTCACGGCGTTGGCTGGTGTGCACCACAGCAAGGCGCTTGCAAGCTTACTCTTAACGTAAAAGATGGCATAATCCAAGAGGCTTTGGTTGAAACAATAGGCTGCTCCGGTATGACTCACTCTGCCGCTATGGCTGCTGAGATTTTACCAGGCAAAACAATTTTAGAGGCTCTTAATACAGACTTGGTTTGTGATGCCATTAACGTGGCTATGCGTGAGCTTTTCTTACAGATTGTTTACGGCAGAAGCCAAACAGCTTTCTCCGAGGGCGGCTTGCCAATCGGCGCTGGCTTAGAGGATTTAGGCAAAGGCTTACGCAGCCAGGTTGGTACAATGTACGGTACATTGGCTAAAGGCCCAAGATACTTAGAGCTTGCCGAAGGTTTTGTTACTAAAAACGCTTTGGACAGCGACAACCAAATTATCGGCTATGAATTCGTTCACATGGGAAAAATGATGGAAATGATTAAAAAAGGCACAGAGCCTAAGGAAGCAATGGAAAAAGCTACTGGCAGATACGGCCGTTTTGATGAGGCTGTTAAATACATAGACCCACGCCACGAATAATAATGCAATTCTGGAAATACCGGAGCACTACAGCATATTTCACATTGAGATTCTCATGAAAAATGCTTGCTTTTCCCGTTATTTTATGGAATTGCCTAGGTATTGATATTTTATCAAGGAGGAGAATTATGATTACTTTTGAAAGCTATGAAAGAAGAATAAATCAAATCAATGCCGTATTACAGGCAAACGGCATTGCGTCTATAGAGGAAGCTAAGCAAATCTGTGATGATAAGGGCGTTGACGCTTACAATATTGTTAAGGGTATTCAGCCTATTGCCTTTGACAACGCTTGCTGGGCATACGTTGTTGGAGCCGCCTTGGCTATAAAGAGAGGCTGTACAGAAGCTGCAAAGGCTGCCGAGGTTATTGGCGAGGGCTTACAGGCTTTTTGTATCCCCGGCTCTGTTGCTGATGACAGAAAGGTTGGCTTAGGCCACGGAAACCTTGCCGCTATGCTTCTTCGTGAGGAAACAAAATGCTTTGCATTTTTGGCTGGACACGAATCCTTCGCCGCTGCCGAAGGTGCAATAGGTATTGCTAAATCCGCAAACAAAATCCGTAAGGTGCCTTTAAAGGTTATATTAAACGGCTTAGGAAAAGACGCCGCTCAAATTATTTCGAGAATAAACGGCTTTACATATGTTCAAACACAGTTTGACTACGGTACTGGCGAGCTTAAAATCGTAAATGAGATTGCTTACTCTAATGGGCCTAAGGCAGAGGTTCGCTGCTTCGGCGCTGATGATGTGCGTGAGGGCGTAGCCATTATGCACAACGAGGGCGTAGACGTGTCCATTACAGGAAACTCCACAAACCCAACAAGATTCCAGCACCCAGTTGCAGGAACCTACAAAAAAGAATGTACCGACTTAGGAAAAAAATATTTCTCTGTTGCCTCCGGCGGCGGCACAGGCCGTACACTTCACCCAGATAACATGGCAGCTGGCCCAGCTTCCTACGGTATGACAGACACCATGGGCAGAATGCACTCCGACGCTCAATTCGCAGGTTCTTCCTCCGTACCAGCTCACGTTGAAATGATGGGCTTTATGGGTATGGGCAACAACCCAATGGTTGGAGCTACCGTAGCTGTAGCTGTGGCTATTGAGGAAGCTAAATAGTCCTGTATTAAAAATAAAAAAACAGGCAATAGTGGAATTAACAAATGTCCACTTTGCCTGTTTATTTTTTGTGTTTATTAAAGTGTGCTTGAAGAAGTTGAGCGTGCCGCTTTTATAGAAATACTGGAGGTAATATGAAAAAAGAAAAAAAACGAAATGCCATTATCGAAAACTCACCTCATGCGATTGAGCCGAAATGTACTGATTTTGGAGTATGTGGAGGATGTACGTATCAGAATCTTCCTTATAAATACGAGCTTAAGTTAAAAGAGGAGTATGTGCTGTCACTGCT